>JANMVC010000160.1:0-16360 GCA_031392315.1 Pyrinomonadaceae bacterium
TTTAAAGAAGCCCTGCTTGCCGCCGTAGTTATTCTTGATGGCTGCATGCCGCGAATCGTCGTCGATCATGTTTGCCAGCTTGGCGTAGCGCGAGTGATCGATTTCGAGTTCCACCGGATCGGCTGAAGGCGGACGAATGTAATTGAAGTTAACTTTGTCGGGTCGTAGGTCATATTTCAGGAAGTCGTACCACTCAAAAATCGAGTCCTGGTTGGAATTCATGAAACAGGTGCAGGTCTGCACGTCGAGTTTCGGATATTCCTTTTTGATGGTCTGAAGTTGCCGCGCGGTGTCGATAGCAATGTCCCAGGAACCGGGTTTTTGGCGAATCTTCTCGTGTGGGCCTTTGAGGCCGTCAATACCCAGCGCAACTGTCACATTCAGATCAGGACATTCCTCGAGAATGCGAGTGATGTCGGGAAAGATTCGCTTCTGAATCTGTCCATTCGACATGATGTAGATCGACTCGAGTTTGTTATTCTTATAAAACGCCTGCGAAATTTCCGGCAGGTCCTTGCGCGTAAACGGCTCGCCGCCAGCGAGAATCAGCACACCCAGATTGCCGCCCAACGTTTCGGATATCTGTTCAATCTCGTGCGTTTTCATTTGCAGCTTCTTGCGCGGGCGATCGTCAAGCTCTTCGGTGAAAAAGCAGTGGGTGCAACGCATGTCGCAAACCGACGTCACCAGTATATTCAGCAAAACTGGGGAAAACGGCTGGCCAATAGCCAGCTTCGCGTAACGCTTCAAAAGTTCTTTTGTTGTAAAGTCCATATCAACCTCAAAATACGACATCGACCGTCGTGGTTCATGCAAGACGGAATCAAGAGATAAGTCATTTACTCACTACTGTCAACATAGCCAAACGTGGCTGCGTGCATCATTATCAACGGTGATTAGCGCAAAACTTCGATCGTAGCTATTGACTACCAAGGTCCCTGCCTATATTGTTCGCCCACTCCGCAAGGCTGTACCCATAAGCGCCTCGCAAACTTCGTCAGCCTTCAGACCACTATGATTGTAATCGCCCGTTCTGGGTTGTTTAAGATCTGTGAAAGGAGAGGCTATGTCGCAAGAAGATCTCACCCGCCAAAATGCGGTCGTCAAGCCCGCTGACACTGAATTCAAACTTTACCTCGACGCAGTTAGCTCAGCTTCCCAACGCACACGTTCAACGATATACGTTCTGGTGGCCATCGGCGTTCTCACGCTAACGGCATACCGAAACACCTCTAAGCCGGACTGGGTTGATTCCCGGCTTGCCCACCTCCAACTGGCCTCTGCCTGCGTGGAAAGAGGCGAACTCTTCACACTCGATTGTTCAGTGGCTATCGACTACTCAAGGAGTTTCCTGTTTAGCGGTCGAAGTCACGAGTTTTTGTTGGCCGACGGCAAGGAATTCAAAGACGAACTCAAACAGCAGATCCAAGCGTTTATCAAAATTAGAACTGATGCTCTTTCTTTGCGGCTGCCTTTTTTCGGAGTGGTCATCGATATGAACGACCTCGGATTGATCACCGGTGTCTTTCTGTCTTTCGTGCTCTACGTCTTTCAGGCAGGACTACATCGCGAGGTTGACAATCTCAATAGGTCGAAGAAAAGGGCCGCCGAAGCAACAACATTCCAGAAGCGCAAGGAACGCCTGGAATTGCTGCTGATGACACAAGTTTTGGCCTCGAGAAAAGGCATAACCATCGGCGTCCACGTGCTCTTAATTGCGGTATTGTTAGTGCATGGAGCAGTTGTGCGGGACGACTGGCTGACATCTGGTACCGCGATCGCTCTACAGGGTCCGTTTTGGGGAACGTGGGAAACCAGGATTGATGTTGGCTTCTTTCTGCTTGTGATAAGCCTGACAGTCCTGTGCTCGCTCCGCCAACGAGCGCTGGATCGAACTATAGACGATCTGATCGTGCGCTTGCATGGGGTTGAGAAACTGCTCGAATCCGAGGCTGAGGGGGAAGCGGAACAGCTGATTGCAACTGAGACGGGCGACGGTAGACGCTCCTAGGTGGTTGTGCGTTCGCTGCGAACTGGAATGCCCAGCGCTCGCATCCTCCGATAGAGATGGCTGCGGTCAACCCCCATCAGCTCCGCCGCGCGCGAAACATTTCCTTCCGCCTCGTCCAGTTTTCTTTGAATAAACTCGCGGTGGTAGGCATCGGTCGCCTCTTTAAATGACGGGAACCGGAACGACGCTGCCGGCGCTTCTTCTTTTCCATGAGGCGGCAAATCTTCGCTGCTCACCTTGATCGCCGGAATCATGATCACCACGCGCTCGATCGTGTTCCTTAGCTCACGAACGTTTCCCGGCCAGGAATAATTCTGCAACTCGCTGATTGCTGCGGGCGCAAATTCTTTCGGCGTTTTCCCGTAAGCCCGCGAAAAGTTTTGGTTGAAATACTCGACCAGCAACGGCACATCCTCGAGCCGTTCGCGCAATGGCGGCAGTTCAAACGGAATCACGTTTAGCCGATAGAAAAGGTCGGGCCGAAACGTGCCCTGCTCCATCTCGTCGTCCAGCCGTTTATTCGTGGCCGCAATCACGCGCACATCAACCCGCACGGAAGTTCCGCTGCCCACCGGCTCAAACCTCTGCTCCTCAAGCACGCGCAGAACTTTTGCCTGGACCTTCGAACTCATGTCGCCAATCTCGTCGAGGAAGAGCGTCGCGCCATCGGCCAGTTCAAACTTCCCTTTCTTCGCCCCCGTGGCCCCGGTAAACGCGCCCTTAACGTGTCCGAAGAGTTCGGATTCGATCAACTCTTCCGGAATCGCCGCGGAGTTAACTTCAACAAAGGGAGCGCCGGCGCGACGCGACTTCGCATGAATCGCATGCGCGACCAACTCTTTGCCGGTTCCTGATTCACCGTAGATCAAAACGCGGCCATCAGTCGGCGCGACCACGGAAATTTGTTTTCGCAGCGCACGCATCGCCACCGACTCGCCCACCATCGTGTATTCCTTCGCGAGTTCGGCGGACATCTCCGCGTTGATTAGTTCGAGCCGCTGTTGGCGCAGAGCGTTGCGAACTGTCAGCAGCGTCTTTTCAATCGAGAGCGGCTTCTCAATAAAGTCGAAGGCGCCGAGCTTGGTGGCACGCACTGCGGTCTCGACGTTGCCATGTCCGGAAATGATCACGACGGCCGCCTCGGAACCAGTTTCGCGCAGTTGTCTTAGCGTCTCGAGGCCATCGATGCCTGGCAGCCAAACATCCAGCAGGATGCAACCGTAAGCGCGGCGCTCGACCGCGGCGAGACATTCTTCACCCGTGGCCACAGCATCAGCACTGAAGCCTTCATCTTCCATCACGCCACGCAGCGTGTCGCGGATGCCGCGTTCGTCGTCGACTATGAGAATTGAATCCATAATCAGTCGGCAGACGGCAGCAGCAGTCGGCAGGTTCGCGACTTGTGCATTGCGGGTTGAGTTGCGGTCATATTCCTTACTGCGTCACCTGCCGTCTGCTCCTGCCGTCTGCTCCTGCCGTCTGCTCCTGCCGTCTGCTCCTGTCCCTCATCCGTTCATCGCCGGCAGCTCAATCACAAACTTCGCTCCGCGCGGGTAGTTCACTTCGGCGCGAATACGCCCGCCGTGTTCCAGGATGATTCTTTGCACAATCGCCAGGCCCAGGCCGGTGCCGCTGCCCCGTGTCGAGAAATACGGCTGGAACAACCGTTTGAAATTTTCAGCACGAATTCCGTGTCCTGTATCAGACACCTCCGCCACCAGAACGCTCCGCCCAGAGTCAAAACTCGTGGTGACGTTAATTAGGCGATGATCGTGAATGTCCGCCAGGGCATTGTTGGCATTGTCGATCAAATTTACAAATACGCGGCGTAGCTGTTCGCTGTCGAGCATAGCGCTCGGCAACGCTGCATCCAATTCCGTCCCAATGGTCACTCCATCAAGCCGGTCGTCATACAAAGCCACTGCCTGGCGTATGACTTCGTTCAAATTAGTAACCTCCAACTTTGCCAACGGCAGTCGCGCGAATCGCGAAAACTCATCGACCATCGCTTTCAGACCCGCCACTTCCCGGGCAATCGTTTCAGTGCACTCATCGATAACCGCGCTCACGTGTTGCTCCTCCGCCGTTCTCTCCACACGCGAACCATTTCCATTCTGGTCACCGGGGGCTGAAGCACGCCGATAACTCTTGGCGATGCGCTCTGCTGAAAGCTGAATCGGTGTTAGAGGGTTTTTGATTTCATGGGCCATGCGCCTCGCTACTTCGCTCCATGCCGCAACGCGCTGGGCCGCCAACAATTCAGACAAATCCTCCAGCACCAGGACCACTCCGCGGTTTTCCACCGACGCACCGCCCAGAGCTGTGGCATTCAAGGCCACGGGGAGCGGAGCGCCCTGATTGTTTCCTGTAAGCTGCGCCTGCTCTGCCGCCTGGCCCGTTCGCCTCGCGCGGCGAAGAACACGATCGAGAACGAGCCAATCGTCCGCTCCGATCAAATCGGGCAGATGTTGTGTTTGAGGCGCCAGGTTCGCGTCGGCGACCGGCACGCTCAATCGCAGTATCCGCGAGGCCGCGGCATTGATCGTCGTGACAGAATCGTTTTCATCGAGCGAAACTACGCCGGTTGAAAGCGACTCCAGCACGGTCTCAATATAATTTCGCCGCTCTTCAAGCGTCAGGTTCTTTTCCCGCAGCGCGGTCGAGCCCGCTTCAATGCTCGTGCGGTTATCTTCGAGCTGCGCGGTCATCTGGTTGAACGAGTCAGCCAACAACGCCAATTCATCGTCAGCAATCGTGACAACGCGATGCGACAGATTCCCGCGCGCGACTTCATTCGACGCCTCGGCAAGAGCCCGGATCGGAGTGGCGATGCCACGCGCCAGATAAATGGCGACCCAGCTCGAGACGAACAGTAGCATCAGCGTCATCAAGCCAAGCGTCGAGAGGCCCAGGGATCTAACCCGCCGCTGTCTGGCCACCAGCTTCTCATATTCGCCCTGCGAGCCGCTGAGGGTGTCGCCCAACTCGCTGCTGGCGCGCCGCAAGGGTACAACGATCAGCTGACGGCCATCTGCCAGCTTTACTGACACCACATCAAAGTCTTTGCCGTCTGCCAGACTGGCAACCTCCGTTTCTCCGACGGCATAGGCTTTTTTCAGAAGGCTGTCCACCTCGATGGCGGCTTCGGCGGGCAATGCCCCTCGGCTCCGCGCAATAACAACGCCGCTAGCCTCAACAATCTCAATCGCTGATATTTGTCCGCCGGCGACCACGCGATCCAGTGTCAGTTGTCGTTCATGGTCCGACTGCGGATTTAGTACGACGGCAAGCAACGATGCAGTGTCGCGTAAATTACGAACCTGCGCGTCCACCGCCTCGCGTTGAACTTCCTGAGCCTCGTTCACCACGCGCGCCGGTAATCTTCCAAACCACTTTTCGAGCGAGCGATTAAGAAACAGATAGGAGAAGACCGCCATCGCGATGATTGGCAGAAAGCTGATCGCAATGAAGTAGACCAGCAATCTGGTTTTGTTCTTCGATCCGAGCTGCCGTTGGCGTCGTTCCACACGCAACTTGAGCAGATTGCGGACGAAGATAAACGAGAAAACGACGAAGGCGACGAAGTTGAGCGTGGACAGTGCGTAAAGAACCAGAGTGTCTGAAGCGGTGTCGGGAGGAACGAACCGCCACAACCATAACTGCTGCGAAACGATGATCAAGAGCAGCAGCAACACCGTCGTGCCGAGCGCCCAGATGAAAAGACGCCGACGGCGAGTCGATCCATGTTCCTTTCGTTGCTCAGGAGGATTTTGCGGGGTGTTATTCATCAGGAGCTTGGCCAAAGTTTACCATAGCAGCAACATCAACCCGCGTTGACGGCATCAACACGGGTCCTTGCGGCTTTAGTTTGCAAACCCGGTTCGATTCTCCCTTTTTTTTGGTGGATCGTATTCCTTTCCCGCCGCCTGCTAGAATGCCGTCGCTCCATCACGGTCGTGGTCCGAAGGTATAAATGAATCTCAAACAGCTCTTCATCAATTCAGTGGGTCGGCTACGCAGCGGCTGGCGATTGCTCATCTTCGCGGTTCTCTTTCTGATCCTCCTGTTTGTAATTGGATCAATTGTCCGGCTCGGCTACGGTGCGGCTCTGCAACTCGCGCCCAATCGAAGTCTGGGCAGATACACGCAGGACATAGTATTTCGCACGGGATTCCTCCTGGCCGCGTTGCTCGCGGCGTTTGTTTGCACACGCTGGATCGAAAGTCTGCCAGCACGAGCGTTGGGTCTGTCATTCAGCGGGCGATGGTGGCGCGAGTTTCTGGTGGGTACGGCCCTGGGAATTCTTTCGCTGGCCCTGGCCGCGGCAATAGCCACCGCGGGCGGCGGGTTGTCTTTTACATTTCTCGCCGGTGCCACCCTGCTGCAAGTAACTCAGACCCTGACTCTGACAGCCGTGCTTTTTATCGTCGCAGCGCTCGCTGAAGAGGCTCTCTTTCGAGGTTATCCCTTGCAGACGCTCACGCGAGCAGGCCTGGCTGTGCTCGGTGTCTTGCTGACCTCAGTTCCCTTCGCCGCGGTCCATCTGGACAATCCAAATTCAAGCGGAGTGTTTCCCTTCATCAATACCGCGTTGGCGGGCGTTTGGTTTGCCGTCGCATATCTACGCACACGCTCGCTTTGGTTCCCGCTGGGCATCCACTGGGCCTGGAACTGGGCGCTGGGTTCGCTCTTCGGCTTACCCGTCAGCGGCATGAACGATCTCGCGCCACACCCACTGCTCCTTGGCACAGACTTAGGTCCGGCCTGGCTAACAGGCGGAAGCTACGGAATCGAAGGCGGTCTCGCCTGCACTATTGCGCTGATCGTTGCAACGCTATTCCTCTGGCAGACGCGACTGGTTTCCACAACCGACGAGATGAAGAGACTGTCCTCACAAGAAAACCCCATTGGTTCAGAATCCCGGAGCAGTGGCCTGACCGTGAAGGAGGGCGTGAGGGAGGTCGTCAATGACGCGATCCAATAACACCCTTGCTGACGCGCGGGCCACTGCCCTGCTGTCGGCTTGTTAACACTCCGACCTTGTCTCCCGTCTTAATCACGTCAGCAGATTGTCACGAAACTTTCGGAAAATCGCGGAATGCTTGAGTTCAACGCCACAGCCGACCTGCTGCTCATGAACAGCCAGTCACAAGCTGCGATTAGGCAACGAAGAGATGAAGCTGCTCCGGACGCGGCTGTAATTCGGGCGGTGTTAGCCGGCGATCGCGATCAATATGGCCGGCTCTACAGTATTTATGCGCCGCTAGTCCACGGCATCGTGTTGGCGCGAGTGCCGCGCAGTGAAGCCGACGATTTGGTTCAGGACATCTTTCTCCATGCGCTCCGAAAGCTAAACACGCTGCGCGACCATAACGCCTTTGGCCCCTGGATCGGCACGATCGCCCGGAACCGAGCGATGGACTTTCACCGACGGTCGCACGAAACGGTAGAAGTGACCGACGACTTGAAAAGCAGCGATGCGACGGAGAACAAAGCTGAGGAGATTCTGGAGATTATTCGTTCACTTCCCGCTGCTTACTGCGAAACGCTGGTGTTGCGATTGGTTGAGGGAATGACCGGACCCGAAATCGCGCAGCGAACCGGTCTGACACCCGCATCAGTTCGCGTCAATCTCCATCGCGGGATGAAGCTCCTGCGCAACAAGCTCGGATTTGAGGAGGGCTTATGAAAAACGAATTGAAGAATGTCGCGGCGGATTACCTCTGGGATCAAACTGGCGAGCCGGATCCGGAGCTAAAGGAACTCGAGCGAGTGATGGGTTCGCTCGGCTACCAACCGCGGCCCTTGGCGCTTCCAGCCTCATGCGAGAATCAAGCGGCTCGCAACTTTCGTCCGCTCCTGGCAATAGCGGCAACCATTGTTCTCGCTGTTGGGGCCGCCGCTCTTTGGCTGGAGTTCAAACGAGAGTCAGCTCAGGTGGCGAAGACTGATGCAAAGACGGCCGCGAGCGTTGATTCTGATCGGGCAGCGGCAACGATTCCTGATGATGTCCTCGGAGACGCTCCGGGCGCTGGTGCATCGGACGTTAGAGACGATAGAGACGATAGAGACGGTCTGACCGGACTCATTCACGACAACCACCCGAAACCAGGTCGCCTCATCGCCGCGCGCCGCAATCGATCGAGCCAGGCCGGCAGAGTTGAAGCGACGCAGCGAGAGCCCGCCGCTGGGCTAACCGCGCCGTTACTCGCCGCGAGCGAACTAAGGGCAGCGGAAGCAGGCAAGGCGCAATTGATGCAGGCTCTTCGCGTGGCGAGCGCGAAGTTTAATGTCGCCTTAAGAAAAGCGCAGGGCGCGAACAACAGAAACTTGATTCACAACCAGCACAAGATTGGATAACCAACCCCGAACTGTATTCAACGGAGCGTAGTCATGAAATCACTTAGCCAAATTTCAATTTCGTCATTTTGCAAACTTGCCGCGCTCGCGACCTTCGTCGTGATTGCTACCGGCGCAAGCGCTTCAGCGCAAACTGCCAGGATCCAAACAAGCAGTCTCGACCACCTCTCATCGAAGGCGGCGGAAAGCGTCGATCTGGATCTTGATGAGAGTTTGATGCGCCTCGCGTCGAAGGTCTTCAGCAGCAAGGATCCCGACGAAGCGCGAGTGAAGCAACTGGTGAGCACTCTAAAAGGAATCCACGTCAGAATCCTTGAGTTTGAAAAGGAAGGCGAATACGTCGCTGCCGATCTCGAAGGTATAAGGTCACAACTTCGCGGCACGGGTTGGACCAAGATAGTCAACGTAAGAAGCAAGAAAGAAAGCAACGTTGACGTTTACCTGATGACCAGCGGTGGTCAAGTTCTCGGATTAGCGATGTTGGCAGCGGACGCGAAAGAGATCGCGGTGGTCAACATCCTGGGCAACATTGATTTGGAAAAACTTTCAGAGCTTGAAGGCCACTTTGGCATCCCGGACGTGGGTATCGACAAACCCAGGCGCAGAAACTAACTCCATCAAACCTTCAGAGCCACCTCACTCTTGTCAGTTACCGCCTGCGGTAGCGGGCGCCCTTTCAGTACGATCCAATAGTACTAGCGTTCGTTGATCGCAACATACGGCACGTCGCGCGCGCCGATGTATTCAGCGCGCGGACGGATGAGTTTATTGTCCGCATACTGTTCGAGGATATGGCCGGTCCAACCAGAGATACGGCTGACGGCAAAGATGGGCGTGTAAAGATCCAAAGGAATTCCCATCATGTAGTAAGTGGAAGCCGAAAAGAAATCGACGTTTGGATAGAGGCCCTTCTCGCTCATCATCACTTCTTCAACTTTGCGGGATATCTCGTACCACTTCGTCTCTCCCGCGGCTTCGCCGGCTTCTTTGGAAAACCTGCGCAAGTGTGTGGCGCGCGGATCTTCAGTCTTGTAGACCGCGTGGCCGAAACCCATAATCTTTCGTTTTTCCATCAGCGCTTTCTTGATGAAGGCTTCTGTGTTTTCAACCGTGCCGATTTCCAGCAGCGTCTTCATCACCGCTGTATTTGCGCCGCCGTGAAGTGGGCCGGAGAGCGCGCCGATGGCCGCCGTGACGCAGGCGTACATGTCAGCCAATGTTCCCGCAACGACCCGAGCTGTAAAAGTCGAAGCATTCAACTCATGATCGGCATGGAGAATCAGGCAGACATCGAAGATGCGCGCGTCATGTTCGGACGCCGCCTCGCCACGCAGCATGTAAAGAAAATTCGCGGCGATATTTAGAGAACTATCCGGCGCAACTGGTTCCAGGCCGCGGCGAATCCGATCAGCAGCAGCAACTATCGTCCCAAACTGGGCCGTAAGCTTGATAGCCGTTTTAAGGCTCGCGGCGCGAGACAAATCGAGTGCACTTGTATCGAAAAACTCAAGCGCGGAAACTGCTGTCCTTAACACGTCTATTGGATCCGCCTCTCGCGGAAACTGCTTCATGCGATCAATGATCTCCGACGGCAGCCCGTAAGAACCTCTTAACGATTGCTCAAGCTCGGACAGTTCAGACGCAGTGGGCAGACGCTTGTTCCAAAGAAGAAAGATGACTTCTTCAAATGTGGAATGCTCCGCGAGGTCGTGGATGTTGTAACCCTGATAGATCAGTTCGCCCTTCTCGCCGTTAACATCGGAAATGGAAGAACTGGCAGCGGCAACTCCTCGAAGTCCCGCGCCGGAAGTTGCAGCCAGTGCATTTGCTTTAGTAGTCATGGAAGTTTTCTAGTGTGAAGCGAAGATAACAAAGAGCACAAAGTGTGACAAGCGACGAGCTAGCTTGAGGAAACAATCACGGCATCGCCGCGTTTGGCCTTCAATAGCCTTGCCGCCGATTTGTTTGCCGCTGCAATTTCCAAAAACCCGGCGCTACCCCAGATGCCGAAGATCTGATCACGACTTCCGGTTTTCTGCGCAAAGAAATCCTTAAACGAATTCACGAGTTTGCCATTAACCCGCAGCTTGGCGCCGGCGGCGATCAGCTCGGCGGTAAGCAACGCCGGAGTAATATTCGTGACACAGTTTCCAAACCGATCAATGTGAATTATCCGGGCCTGTAGATCTCCGTTTCGCGAAGTCAGCGGAGCGAGCGACGGCAAGCGAACGTAATCCGTAATTCTGGTTCCCAGCTTCCCAGGTTCCACTCGGTTTGAAAGCGCGGCGGCTACAGCAGCAAAAACATCACGCCCGTTGAATGTCTTGCTGACGGGTTCGCGAAAATACGCACGGTTGTTCAGGTGAAATACTTCAGGCGTGTCGCTGGCGCTGTCGCAGACGTAACTAAAGATTCCATTGTCTGGGCCAACGAAATATTGTTGGCGAGTCTTGATCAGCAAACTTCGCCGCGAAGACCCAACGCCCGGATCGACAACCGCAACGTGAATCGTGCCCACCGGAAACGACGAGCAAGCGGCGAGCAGCGTGAACGCTCCGTTTTCAATGTCGTGTGGTGGAATCTCATGGGTGATATCAACGATGCGCGCCTCGGGATTGACCGTGAGGATCGCACCCTTCACAGCACCTACGAAATAGTCGGTCATTCCAAAATCAGTGAGCAGAGTGATAATCGGGACACCCGTACGCGGCGACGCGGCGACCCGCGATGACGAAGTTTTATCATCGAGTCGCCGCGTCACTTTATCTCCGCGTCGCTTTTCCACTTGAGAGTTTCACTGAATGCGTGCGTCTGTCGCGGTGCGAATTTTCAGGCGTTGCCCGCGTTCGAGGCGGACATCCTTGCCGCGTTGCGTGAGCACGCCCGCAGTTCCCACAGAGCCGCCGACTGCCGCGCCAATCGCCGCGCCTTTGCCGCCGCCGAATATCGCGCCGATGACCGCGCCAATTCCCGTCGCCGCGCCCACCTTCGAAACATCATCTTTGGTGGAGTCTCGACCCTTCACCCCGCCTTCCGAGTCGACCGTGCCTGAGCCTTCGCGATTGCCCATGTCAATGACGTCGATCACGTCGGCATGGATGCTGGCGGAACGATTGTCAGCGGTGCGAATTGACTCGAAGGAGAGTTGAAGTTCAGCGGTCCCCTTCACCTTTCCGGGCCGCTTCACCCGCGTTACCCGTCCCTCCAGAATGGCTCCCGCAAACTCGCCGGGCTCGACGACCCTGGCCTGAAAACGGTCCCCGATCTGGGTGGCATCCGTGGAGAGACTCGACTCCAACTCAACTACGAGAATGGCGTCGCGCGGAATAAACAACGGACCGTTGTTGCCAACTCCGGTGACATTCGTGTTGCCCGTGGAATTGTCCGTGGTGGTTTCGGGATAGTTGGGGTTAGAACTTGTGTTGTCAGTTGCGACCGAATCAACTGTGCCGCGTCGGGTCAGTCCTGTAGGAATAGTGGAATCAAAAGATCGACGATCGTAGCCAGCGCCGTAACCGGCTTCGAAACCCTGCTGATAACCGTCGCGATAATCCTCAGCCGTGCCCCAGGCCTGGTTATAAGAACGGTCGCCGCTCCGATACTCGTCTTTGTTTTGATAGTCGCGGGCAGCTCGATCCGCGACGTCGCGGTAGCCGGCATTGTAGCCATCGGAATAGCCCGTGCGGTAACCGCGCTCCAAAGCCGTCGTTTGATTCGGCGTCGACGTTTGCATCACCGGCGGCGAAGTCTGCGCGCTGGTCGGAACCGACCATGCGGCCAAGACCAAAACCGCCAGAGTCAGGAGAAAGAGTTTTGAATATTTCATGTGTGTTCCTTCCAGAGGTTTACGGCAAAATAGCCGCCGCAATTTTTTGACTTGGGAGAGCCAAACCTGGTCCTTGCCTGATGCTAACACCCAACTCGCGCCCTAACAATTCGTTCAGTGCCACGGGCATCCTGCCCGTGTCTGAGTTTGATGTTCACCCGCAATAAACGCGTGCCGCGTTGACCGTCTCCAGCGCCCGTCCTAGACTCAAGGACGCAAGTGTTTGAGATGTCTGGATGCTTCGGGCAGAACGACTCGCCCCTCAGATGCTCGTTTTGAGTTTCTGGTTGCGAAGTCCCGTCCGGGCATGAAAATTATGGGTGACCTTCGCAGAATCTATCTGGACCACAGCGCGACGACGCCCGTTGACCCGCGTGTGGTCGAGGCGATGCTGCCCTTTCTCACGGAGAAGTTTGGCAACCCGTCCAGCGTCCACTTCTTCGGCCAGGAGGCGCGCGCCGCGGTCGATCGGGCGCGCCGTGAGGTAGCCGCGCTGATTGGCGCCCGCGCTAATGAAATCGTTTTCACCTCAGGCGGAACTGAGGCAAACAACCTCGCGATCAAAGGAATCTGCGACGCCGTCACCGGCCAGACAGGCGGTTCGACACGGCCCCACATCGTCACCTCTGCGATCGAGCATTCGTCCGTTCGGGGAATCTGCGACGAACTCGAAAAGAACGGATGTCAGGTCACCCGGCTGCCAGCTTACGAAAACGGCATCGTCAGAATCGAAGACGTGCGCGCCGCGCTACGACCAGAAACAATTCTGATTTCCGTGATGCTGGCAAACAACGAGATCGGCACGATACAGCCCATCGCTGAGATCGCTGCATTAGTGAAAGAGGAACGCGCCCGCGGACGGAAGCATCTGTGGTTGCACACGGACGCGGTCCAGGCCGCGGGCCGAGTTTCCATTGATGTCGAAGCGCTGGGCTGCGACTTGTTGTCGCTCTCCGCGCACAAGCTCTATGCCCCGAAAGGAACCGGCGCGCTATTTGTGCGGCGCGGTGTGAAATTGGCTACGCAGAATGTTGGTGGACATCAGGAGCGAGAAAAACGCGCCGGAACAGAAGGCGTGCCCGGCATTGTCGCCTTTGGCGCAGCCGCGAAATTCGCGCGGGAAGAAATGACCGACAGATCAGATCACGATCGCAAACTCCGCGAGCGTTTTGAAAGCGCCTTAAGCGTCTCGGTTGGCGATCTTGTTTTCAATGGCGACCGCCAGCAGCGCCTGCCGCACTTATCAAACATCTCTTTTCGTTTCATTGAAGGTGAAGGATTGCTAATCAGCCTCGACCTGCAATCGATCGCAGTCTCGACCGGGTCTGCTTGTTCCTCCGGCACCCTCGAACCGTCGCCGGTAATTCAAGCACTCGGCCGAAACGATGAACTCGCGCGCGGCTCGATACGGTTTAGTTTCGGCAAAGACAACACGGACGAAGACGTAGACGATGTGCTCGAAATCCTCCCGCGCGTCGTGGATAAACTGCGCCAACTTTCGCCGCTCAACAATATTCGCCGGGCAGATCCTAATGTTAATATCACGCCATGAGTAAAACAGAAATTCTGGAACAACTGCCGAAGCTCACTTCCGAGGAACGTCGCGAGATTCGCTTGAAACTCACCGAACTGGATGGCGATGGCTGGCAGGACGCTGCTGATCCCTTAACCCAAGCTGAGAAAGAGTTGCTTGATGCGCGCCTGGCTGCTTACGAAAACGATCCGGATGCCGGTAGTTCGTGGGAGGAAGTCGAAAGCCGTATCAGGTCGAAGCTCAACCTTCATCAATGAAACGCCGCTTGATCATTAGACCGGAGGCCGAGGCGGACATCATCGCAGCAGCGGTTTGGTATGAAGAGCGCGAACGCGGATTGGGATTAGAGTTCACCGCTGAGATGAAGGCTGCGATTGAAAGCGCGTTTCAAACCCCACTCGCTTATCTACAACTACGCGATACGCCGCACGTTCGTCGCATGCTACTGACGAGATTTCCTTACCGCGTCTTCTACATTGTCAGATCTGAAGCGGTCGTCGTCTTTGCCGTTCTTCATGCCGCGCAACATGAACGACATTGGAAACGGCGCGTGAAGGAACTCCGCTAAAGTGTCCTACTCCAGAGTTTTTAACGATCACATCGAGAACCCACGCAACGTTGGTGAGATCGCAGATGCCAACGCGGTTGGCGAAGAAACGAATCCCGTCTGCGGCGATCGACTGCGCCTGTCGCTCCGGATCGAAAATGATCTCATAGAAGCAGTAGGCTTTCTTGCGTATGGCTGCGCCCCCACGCTCGCCTGCGGATCAGCCTTAACCGAATTATTGAAAGGGAAAACCGTCGCCGAAGCGTTGGCGCTGACGCGGAAAGATGTGGTGGATGGCGTTGGCGGACTGCCCTCAAGGAAACAACACGCAGCCGCACTCGCAATTGAAACACTCCGCGCGGCTCTAAGTCAGGGACTGGTCAGTCCGCGGCGGGACGGCTGAGGCGCAGCGCCCGGCCGATAATGGTAGTCGGGGCCGCAGTAGCGTCTCGGCTCCGTTCCCAGCACGAAAGTCCTGGTCCTAATCACCGGACAACTTTCCACCGCAATCAATCCAGTCGACGGATCGATATCCAAAGTGATCGTTCCTTCCAGCCGTCCAGCTTCGCCGGTCTTCGATTCATACTTCGGCTGCTTCACTTTTGGCGACGCCGCCGGCGCGGGTTCCAAAGCCGGTGCGGGTACGTATTCAAACTCCGGAATCGGAGTCTCTTCCGTCTCCGGCGTGGGTTCTTCATCGGCGCTCAAGTTTGACGACGCCTGAGGCGACGTACCGTTTATGAAAAGCTCCATTCGCTTTGCCGTGACCCTTTCCGGATCATCTGCCGCACCCGTGCCGCCGTTTCTGGTATTGATCGCCACCTGCTCGATCCCCGCCGGCATCTGCCAGTCGCCTTGCCACTCCGGATGTTCACCCAGGGCAACGCTCATAAAGTCAGTCCAGATTGGCAACGCAGAGTTTGCGCCCGTCAGACCAAGCTGCGAACCATCGTCAAAACCCACCCAAACCACGCACACTAACTCCGGCGTGTAACCAGCAAACCAGCCATCGCGCGAGGTTCCCGTCTTCCCGGCCACGTTGGCTTTGAATCCGCGGGCGCGCACCTTGGCCGCCGTGCCGCGATTGACCACGTCCTTCATAAACGAATTCATCACGTAGGCCACGTCGGGCCGCAACACTTCACTCTTCTGCGAGGTGGGCGCAGCGACCGTCAAACCATTTCCCGTAGTAATACGATTTATAGCGATTGGACTGGCGCGCGTTCCGAGGCTCGCAAACGATGTGTACGCCGAAGCCACTTGCAGAGGTGTGGCTTCACTAGTGCCCAAAGCCATCGCCGGATACGCGCGCGCGGGCTTGGGCAGTCCGGCCTTCGCCGCCAGGTTCATGACGCGGCCAATCGTGACCTCCATCGCCACGTCCACCGTGATCACGTTCAGACTGTGGACCAACGCATCGCGCAGAGTTACCGGCGCGCGCGAGTACGATTCACCGAAATTCCCCGGCGAATATTCCTGATTGTCGAAGGTGAAAGTCTTCGGTTCGTCGATGTAGGTGGTGGCGGCTGTGATCACCCGCGGGACGGGATCGTAAGCAGTGTTGAGCGCAGTGGCATAGACGAAAGGTTTAAAGACGGAGCCGGGCTGACGCATTGCGTCGGTGGCGCGATTGAGTTGGCTCTTGGAGTAGTCCCGGCCGCCGACCATCGCCACAATCTCGCCGGTCCTCGCGTTCATGGCAACGAGGGCGGCTTGCAGCGTGCCCGGCGCAAATCTTTTCCCCTGCACCTTGTCGAGCGCCGCCAGTTGTTTTGAAACGGCCGCGTAAGCCGCGCGTTGCAAGTCGAGATCAATCGTGGTGTAGATGCGGAGGTGCTCCGCCGCGCCGGTACCGGCCACAATGTCGGCGAGTTGATTCTGAACGAAGTCGGCAAAATACGGCGCGTCAGAAACGTCGATGCGACCCTTTGTCGGGGCAATCTTCAGCTCAGTAGCTTTCGCTTGCTCGGCTTCTTCCTGAGTAATTGTGCCGGTTTCGGCCATCGACTCGAGCACCTGGTTGCGCCGCGCGCGGGCCGTTTCGAGATTGTGATAAGGGTTGTAACGGTTTGGACTGCGGAT
>JANMVC010000201.1:0-2938 GCA_031392315.1 Pyrinomonadaceae bacterium
AGTCGGAAGGCGACGATGGCCGTGTTTCCGTATTGCTGGATGCGGATGTCCTCGCCTGAGTAAGTGGTTTTCGGATCGGTGGGTTTCGGCGCGGGCGCCGAACGCACGTCGCGCATGATGTCGGCTTTGCTGCGCCGCCGCCCGGCTGAACCAGTGTAGATCAGATCGTCAGCCCAAAAGCGATTGTGGACTGCCGCATCGTTGCGCGACGCTCCGGCGAGAAACTCGTTCAACAGGCTCTTAAGTTCAGCAGCGTCGGGCGCAGTCTGGGCTTGGAGAACAAGTGTCAGCATCAATGCCACTAGCACAGCCGAAATCATTCGCTTCATTTAAGGTGTCCTCCACTCAGTCTCGATCAAGGCTCGATTCGATTTTCCACTCGACCTCGACTCACCGGACCAGATGAATGAGGTCTTGTAACGCATCTCTCTCGGGTGTGCAATGACGTTTATTGACAGTAGGAGTCGTAAGTGAAACCGTGTCCGCGGAATCGGTCAGGGCGTTATCGGTGTCCGATGAGAATTTGACGTAACTACAGTCTGTAACTACACTTCTTATGTGGTTTGAATGGGATGAAACGAAGCGCCGATCCAACATCCGTCGTCACGGAATAGATTTTATTGCAGCCCGCGTGGTTTTTGCCGGCGAGACGATTACCTTTCTCGACGATCGGTTTAACTATGGAGAAGCACGCTTTCTTACACTAGGTTTACTATGGGGAAGAGTAGTGGCCGTCGCCCATGCTGAAACAGACGGGATCATACGAATCATATCGATTAGGAAGGCGTCGAAGAATGAAAAAAATATCTACTTCGAAGAAATCGCAGATCGGTGAAACTGATTTGAAGCGTTTGGATGTAATGACGGATGAGGATATAGATTTCTCTGATAGTCCTGAAGTGTCAGCAGAGATGTTTGCGCAGGGGATAATACGTCGCGGGCTAAAGCCAGTTCGACGCAAGGACCAATTGACTTTGCGCGTCGATAGCGATGTTATAGCGTGGTATAGGAAACAGGGATCCGGATATCAAACTAAGATAAATGCGCTTTT
Source organism: Pyrinomonadaceae bacterium (assembly GCA_031392315.1). Taxonomy (GTDB): domain Bacteria; phylum Acidobacteriota; class Blastocatellia; order Pyrinomonadales; family Pyrinomonadaceae; genus PSRF01. The sequence goes on from JANMVC010000201.1 coordinate 1,052, forward strand.
GCGAGCCTACATGGAAGCACATCAACGGAAGACTGCGTAAACAAGAATGGAAAAACACAAAGTTCGGGGCAATGAACTAAGGTCTATGTCTAAGGCGATAGTTCTAGATTTTATGCAGTCATCCAATGAATGCCGACCAAATGGAAGCGGGATGAAGCAGGCTCAGATTTTTAGAGAATGTGGTTTGGATTGGGGCGACTACCCTTACGCAACATCCTCAAACCAGCAATATTGGTTTGTTGGTTAAGCGTGTAGACGAGCCTGGCCCGTGGCGGTTGACTTGATCGGCTCTACGATCGAAGTGGAAGAGAGTTAGGCGAGCTCAAGTTAGATTCTTGCCCGTCGCTCGCAAGGGTAGCTGTCACCATTGAACATGTTGATATTTACGCAGAAACCACTTACCAAACTCCTCCTAACGGTGCCGCTTCTGCGCTGCGCATTCTGACGCGCGGTTTTTTGCGGAGCGGCGATTTCCAGCCAGCAATAAAATAATTTTCAAACGCGTGGCTTGTTGTTTGCGCCCGCAAACTAACAGTTTGCGTTACAAATCCAGACTAACCGCGCTTTGTGCGTTCGTCGGAATTCATGTTAAGTGTAGACAACCGTAAGGAAACAGACCATGGACGAAAAATATTTTCCAGAACAGATCGAAAAGAAGTGGCAAGAGCATTGGCGGGAGTCGCATGCTTTCGAGGCCCAATCAGACGACCCGCGCCCGAAGTTTTACTGCCTCGAGATGCTGCCGTATCCGTCAGGCTTCTTGCACATGGGACACGTGCGCAACTACTCGATCGGCGACGCGCTCGCCTGGTACAAGCGTCTGCAAGGCTTCAATGTGCTGCATCCGATCGGCTGGGACAGCTTCGGCCAGCCCGCCGAACAGGCAGCCATCAAACGCGGCGTGAATCCGCGCGACTGGACCGAAGAAAACATTGCGCACATGCGCGGGCAGATGCAGCGCCTGGGAATCAGTTACGACTGGTCGCGCGAAATCGCCGCGCACCGTCCCGAATTCTACAAATGGGACCAGTGGTTCTTTCTGAAGATGCATGAGCGCGGACTCGCATACAAAAAGCTGTCGCCGGTTAACTGGTGTCCGAAAGAGGCGACCGTGCTTTCGAATGAACAGTCGGCGGGCGGCATCTGTTGGCGTTGCGGCACGGCGGTCGAGAAGCGAGACCTCGAACAATGGTTTCTGCGCATCACCGAATACGCCGAGCAACTCGTGGCGGACATCAAGCAGATTGAGGATGCGTGGCCGGAGAAAGTGCTCAAGCGCCAGCGCGACTGGGTCGGTCGCAGCCAAGGCGCTTATGTAGACTTCGGAATCAAAGACAGCAAAAAGAAGATTCGCGTGTTCACGACCCGCATCGACACGATCTACGGCGCGACTGCGATTGCGATCTCTGCCGAACATCCTTTGCTCGAAGAGTTGTTGGCCGGGTCTTCGTTGAAAAACGACGTGGATGATTTTGCGCGAAAGGTGAAGGCCGATGCGGCCCGCCGCACGCGTGAAGAAGAGGCGCCAAAGGAGGGTATCAACACCGGCGTGCTGGCTATCAATCCCTTCAGCGGCGAGGCAGTGCCGGTGTGGGTGGCAAACTATGTGATGGTGGAATATGGCACGGGCGCGGTGATGAGTGTGCCGGCGCATGACGAACGCGATTTTGAGTTTGCGCAAAAGTATTCGTTACCCGTTCATCGGGTCATCGAGCGCATCTCGCACAGCCAGGAGTCGATCGTACACGACGCGCTCAGTCCCGATCAGTCCATCGCGATGCCGCATGCTTTTACGGACTACGGCCTTCTGGTCAACTCCGGCGACTGGAGCGGCAAACTCTCCGCCGACGCGATGAAGGAAATGGCGGCGCACGCGGAGGCCCAGGG
>JANMVC010000221.1:0-4167 GCA_031392315.1 Pyrinomonadaceae bacterium
TGTGTGACGCGTGGCCGCGGGGTTGGTTGAGAAGACCAGAAAGTTTCCGACAAACGCATAGGAGAAGGCGCCACCGTAAGAAACGATTTCGGTATCGTCGCGTCTTTCGGTTTGGGCGAGGAGACCGGCGCCTTTGAATCCGAACGACTCAATCATCTTTGGTATCAGTTTGCGCACGGCGTCGCGGTCCTTTACCGAAATTGCTATCACCGGACTTGGATCGGGCGGAGCCGGCGGTGCACCTTTCTCCTTGCCGGCTTCTGGCGTGGGCCCGGGGCTACTCGCTGGAGTAGGGGTGCTCTTCGGCAACGCCAGGGCGATTTCGTTTCCCAGCAGCGGCAGCAAGTCGTCCTTAATCTTGATTCCTAGCTTCTGCTCATAGGGCGCAAAAGGCGACTCAGGGGCTGGCGCCGAAACTGGCCGCCCGCCATATTTTTTCGCGAGCTCGTCCGCGTTAGCAGCAGCCTTCAGCATGCCCTCATAAACTTGCGGATAGTCGAGCGAAAGCGCGACGAAGAGTTCGGTGTCGGCGGGAAAAATGTTTGGACTGTCGGGTACGAGCGCGGGGCCGGAGACGAATTGAGGCACAAACGGTATGGCGTTGGCCTTGTTGTCGGCGCCATTGATGACAAGCGTGCGCAGAACATAAGCATCGCCTTCGAGCGCTGCGGCCACCCCCACCGCTTCCGGCCAATTTGATTGGCCCCCAAACAGAAGGCTGTAGAACGGCAACATCAATGCGCCGCCCATGTCATCCTGCACCGGGCGTTCAGCCACGATCAGTGTTGAAGTATCACTCGGGAGCGAGGGGTTTAGCTCTACTGGCGGCGAACCCTCCGGCATTGGCGAGGGTTCAAACTGCGGCGGCGTTTCATCGACCACGGGCGGCACCATATCAGGAGGTAGCTCCGCATCCGGATTTTCGGTGGCAATCTCGACCGGAGGTTGATTTGCGGCTTCGAGCTCTCGCTGCTTTTGTTCCTCTTCGTATTTCTTAAATTGTTCCTCTTGCTCTTTTTGAATCGAGCGGGTGTCGATGTAGACGAAGAGTGGTTCGGAAGCAAAACGGTTTCGCGCGGTGGCGAAATTCTGGTCCTCGGAAAGCAGCTTGCTCCCGCGCGGCATTAGGTCCTTCAAGGCAAATGGCTTGTCAGTGATTAGTAGCAACGAACCTACCTGCTTAATCGTGTAGGGCGGCGGTGCTGGTCCACTTTCCGGTGCGGGTGCGGTTGGCGACGGGGTTGCTACTGCTGGACCCGAAGCGCGTTCTCCCGGCAACTCCGGCGTGGGCGTCGGTGTTGGGCTGGGGAACAGTGTAGGGAGAAGCCGGCGCATCTTCGGATCAAACTTCTGCGCTGCCTCGGGCGAATCAAACTCTATGGCGACCAGCACGACCGGAAGTTTGGGTTGGGCGGCCCAACTGGCCACCAGCATGCGCGATCCGGCGAGAACGTCGGCCTGCTGGTTTAGCCACTTCACCAGCGACTTAAACTCCTTCGATGGCCCACCGAGTTTCATCATGGGATCGAGCAAATCGGTGATGGCGGGAGAACGAACAAGTTGCCCCACGCCTCTGACCTCGGCATAAACTCGGTAGCTGTCGGCGGCCAGGAGCGTGTCGAATGTGGGCGCGGGGGCGGGCGCAGGTTTGGGTGCGGGTGTGGTTTTGGCTGCGGGCGACTGGGCCGCCGGCTTCCGCGGCGCGGCCGGTCGCCTTTGCGCGACCAGAGGCGCGACGAAAAAAATAATCGCGACCGCCGCGCTAATAAATTGTTTGCTACTTCGGTATTTCGCCATGTGAGTACCTGCTCAACGAGCCACGCGCCGCCAAACATTCGTTTCGCCTTCGCTGCTGATCAGCCGTTTCACTTCGCGGTAAGCGGCGGCGTAAGCCGTCTTCATTTCGCCGGACGACTTCGCTCGCGCCAGTTGATTCTCAATCTCTGCGATCGTCATGCGCTGGCGTGGTTCATACCTCGCGATCAGGCGACCTTCGTCGGCATAATGCAAAGCCAAACCTTCAGCCAACCAGCGCGGCGTGCGTCCGTGGCCCAAGACTTCAACGATTGTGTGTACGAGTTCATGGCGCAGGGTTGTTTCCAAGATTCGCCGGCGCTTCAAAGTTGCGAGCGGCTGCAACTCGATTCGATTGTTCTGAGTTGCCGCAGCGGCCCAGGGAGGTTGTCGCGTGCGGCCGACAAAGTCGCCGGTGGTTTCGTTGACGAAAATCTCCAGGGCCGGGAACTGGGCGGTAACTCCGGCAGCGGCGACGCGCGCGATAAGTGATGTTCGGCTTGATTGTAGCAGGGAGATTAGTTGTTCAACTTCGCGCTGGCTGATGGTGGCGGGATAGTTGACGCGAATGTTTTCGCTGGCGAGCGTGCGACGAGGCGCTGTGCGAGCGACCCGAGGCGTGGCGACAAGATTCGAGTTGGCATCAGTCCAAAGTAGATCGGCGAAACTGGCGGGCTGCATTTCGGAGAAAGGACGCAAACTAACAGTTTGCGTTACGTCGACATCAGCGCCGGGAAAGTATCTGGCGAGGATTTGTCGGTAGCTGGCGCCGCGCTGGGCCATCACGTGCGCGCCTTCCTGGCAGAGCCCAAGTCCGTGGCCAAAGCCGCTGCCGCGAAAAACGAAATTGGATCCGCTGCGTTCCACCGTGAATCGCGAACTCTTCAGTAGGTTCCAGCCGAGCGCCCGGCCGACGATGATCTTGAAGTCCCAACCCTTAACTGTGACGCGTTTGCCGCCCTCAATCGCAATCAACTCAGCCCGGCCACTCGCGTCGGTTCGCAAGATGCGAACGTGATCGAGCCGTTCGCCGACCTTCGTGCGCTCATCGCTATTGAGCGCATTGAGCAACTGAGCCTGCGAGATCGTGTCTGTCCACTTCGCATGAGGTTCGCCGGCACAATAATCGTCGCGCACGCCGCGCAGATGTGGTGGCGAATTGCTGCCCCAGAGCGCCGTTAGGTTTGCGGTCGCGCCGCCGCATGAAGCGCTGAAGTAAGAATCGGCCACTCGCCCGTCGTTGCCCAGGAGCACTTCACCTCGTGTCTTCTCAACGGCATCGACCACAGTCGAAGAAATGTCATCCGGCGCCGCGTGGCGATATCGTTGGCAATGCGTGGTGGTGCAGAAGTCGTAACCATCATGCTCATGGCGCTGAATGTTTCTGAGTGCGTAGGTACGACTGGCAATCGCCAGGGCCTTCAGCGCTTCCGTTTCGCTTTCGGTGCTTCCCTCAGCGGCGACAACGCCGCGCACGTAATCTTCAAGCGGCACCGTCCGAGTCAAATTTTCCGAAGCCAGATGAACGCGGACAACGGTAGCGCTAGAAACGCGACGCGGGGACGCAGGGTAGCTGAGACGCGGAGAGCCGGTGGAGTCTCGTGCTGCAACATGGTTCCGCGTCTCCGCGTCTCCCTGTCTCACGTTCTCGGCATAAGCTGCGAAAACGGGCCGCGCCACTGCCGCCGCTTCCGCGCCGTGTCCACGCGAAAGGAAAACCAGCACCGCCAGCCTGGCTTTGTCCGGGGCAAGTTCAGCGTTTTCAGTTTGATCATTCGCGTCTTCAGTCAATGCCGACGCAAATCCAACAAACCACCCTTGCATGCGAAATCCGTCAATCTCGATGGCGGTGCCGGTTTTTCCAAACGTGTAAATCGGAAGCGAGTAGAGCCCGGCGGATTCCGCGCTGCCGTAGCGCACGGCGCCGCGCATTCCCTTGAGAATCAGCGCGCGATGCTCGGAGTTGATGGCGATGTCAGCTTGCAAGCGCGGGCTGAAGTCGTTTGCGCGTGCGAGGCGTGGCGTGAAGCGATGCCCGCCGTTAACCAGTGTGGAGTAGGCGTTGATGAGTTGGATGGGCGTGGTCTGCAGATAGTCGCCCTCGCCCATCGCGCTTTGCGGGCGCCACGCGCTGCGCAGGAGTTTTCCCGCCGACTCGATGCTTTCGTTGACGCCACTCTTCTTACCAAAACCAAAATCACCGAGCGTGGCATTAAAGCTCGCCTCCGTTAGCCGCTCGCCGACTTTGCCAAAGTAGTAGTTGCAGGAATAGGCAACAGCTTCGGTCGGATTCAATGGCGGCAAATCCCTTGGATGGGAACAGGTGGTGTGAAAATCTTCATGCGCAAATTTTTCGCGGCAAAGCGATTCTGA
>JANMVC010000222.1:0-2622 GCA_031392315.1 Pyrinomonadaceae bacterium
CAGCTCGAGCACGTACAACGCCTGAAAAAAGGGAACCCGCCGAAGCGGGTTCCCAGTTGCAGTCAGCAGATTGCCTAGCCGATTATGGAACCGGGCACGGCGGGGTTCCTGCGAACGCCAGGCCGGACGGCCCCGGCGCCACGGCGCAGCGTTATGGCATCAAGGGCATTCCGACCCTCATTCTTTTCCGCGATGGCAAAGAAGTGGAACGAGTCGTGGGGGCAACCAGCAAAGAGTCGATCGCGCGGATGATCGAAAAACATGCTGTGGCCGCGAGCGCTTAGGAGCAATCGCTTCCAAGCAGATTGAAAAGGGGACCAGGATGGTCCCCTTTTCATTTAGGACAGACATTCTTGTCTGTCCTTTTCCAAATCGGCTCGCGACTAAGCCAGGGTTCAAGAGGACAGACATGTCTGTCCTGACTTAAGCTCGGCCGGCCACTTCACCGGTCTGCGTGTTAACGCGAATCACTTCGCCCTCCTTGATGAAGAGCGGAACCCGAACCACTAACCCGGTTTCGACGGTAGCCTGTTTGCTCGCTCCGCCCGCAGCCGTATCACCGCGCGCGCCCAGTTCCGTGGACACGACAGCAAGTTCGACATACTGCGGCAGTTGGAGCGAAACTGGAGCGCCGTTGTATTTCAGGACTTGAAGCGAACAGCCCTCTTTGAGGTAGCTGCGATCGGCGCCGATGTCGTCCACTGAAAACTGAAACTGTTCGTAGTCCTTCTCGTCCATGAAATGAAAACCCGCAGCGTCGCTGTAAAGAAATGACGCGGGCGCAAACTCCACGTCCGGTTCGTCAAATTTTTCCGTCGCCTTAAAACTCTTTTCCATGGCCGCGCCTGTCAGTAAATGCCGTAGTTTCGTGCGCACCATGGTCGCGGCTCCGCGCGCTGTAGGCGAAGCGAAGAAGACTTCGAGCACGACGTAAGGCTGTCCGCCGACTTCAATCAGCATCTTTCGCTTCAGTTCATTGGCCCCGATCATCGCCATTCAGGTTATTCCTTCCAACAAGAGTATCCGCAATATTTCGTTCAATTATATATCCTCGAATAGCTGACGCACCTCAGGGCAGTTCACAAATAACGAAGCAGAAACGCGTCCGTTTTCGAGTGGGCGGGCTGGACTAATGCAACTTGAACGGGCCACCCTTTGGTTCGGGCGCCAAGTCGGGCCGGCTGGAGTCTTGCACCACCTCATGCAGTTCGAGGACGTTGGCAGCGAAGAATGCGTCCTTCGGCAATGAACCGGATTGCGCGTGGCCCTTAACAAACTCGTCCGATCTCACCCAGTCAAGAAAGTTTTGGCGATTCTGCCAGAAGGTGAACACCACGTATGGATCGCCTTCGTTCACCGGCCGGAGAACTTGGTTTGAAATAAAACCCGGCATGCCGTCTACGAGGCCGGCGCGTTGCCGAAACCTTTCCTCAAACGCCTCAGCGTATTCCTGTTTGACGTAAATGCGATTTGCGACGGTGATCATTCTGCGGTCCCTCTCTGTCCGAGTGCGTTGTCGATGTCCTAAGTCTTCAACTTTAGCTTCACTCCCGCACTTTACCTAATCACTCGTCGCTGGAAGGTTTTGAACGCAATCGTTTAATTTTGGAACGACGCGCTTTTTCTTCGAGGGTTTGATTCTTAACACTGGCGGGCACACGTGTTGGCACGCGCTTCGGCGCGCGGTAGTTTAGCTTCTCGATTTTGTCGCGAAGCTTCCGCAGGCAGAGCGCTTTGTTGCGGTGCTGGCTGCGTTCCTGTTGTGATGTTACGACGACACCCGAGGGGAGATGACGGAGGCGAACCGCGCTTTCCGTTTTGTTTACGTGTTGGCCTCCCGGCCCACTCGAACGAAAGGTCTCAATCTCACATTCGCGCAATAAATCTTCGTCTGACTCGGGTAATAGGATCATGAACGCCTCACTCGTCACCACTAACTAACACGAATCGCATCGTTGCGCCATTGCGTGATCTTGTCGGAACCGCCTGCGTTAGCGGGCGGCGCTGCTTGTGTAGATGCCTGCGGCGGACAACTTGAGCCCGCCCGCTAACGCAGGCGGTTCTGACAAGAAGGGCCCGCAAGACAAAGGCGGCGCGAACTTATTCACGCCGCCTGGTCTTACTCAATCACTGTCACAAACCTTACGGGTTGTTTGGATAGACCATCGTTAACGGATCGGGCAAAGGAATGCGTTTGATTTGTCCGGTTCCGGCAATCTTCACCAGCGAGTATTGCGGCTTGTCGGGATTGCCTTTGGTTATCTCATCGATGTTCCCCACGACCAGGACCACCAGCTTGTCCGGCTGAAGGTATTTCTGGGCGACGCGCTGCACGTCGTCCGCGGTAATGGCGTGAATACGATCACGGTAAGTGGCCCAGTAGTCGGGCGCGCGTTTGGTAAACTCGTCCTGCGCGAAAAGTCCGGCCACTTGCGCTGCCGTTGCAAAGTTACGCGGAAAAACCTCGATGAAGGAATTCTTGGAGGTTTCCAGTTCTTCCGCGGTCACCTTGCCGGTGCGCAGCCGGTTGATCTCTTCCATTATGATTTCGATGGCCTGAGAAGTGGTCGGATTCTTAGACTGAAATGCCGCGCGAAATACTCCGGGGTTGTAAATGCCGAA
>JANMVC010000250.1:0-15739 GCA_031392315.1 Pyrinomonadaceae bacterium
GTGGTAATTCGTCAGGATGTTTCCTTCCTGATCGAGAATGGAGCCCGAGCCTGAGCCTTCGCGCGCGTCGACGAAGCCGAAGAAGTCGCGGGCGTAGGTGGTTGAATGAACGTTGACCACACCCGGCGAAAGCGTGCGGTATATCTCGATGTTGTTTTGTTCATCCGGCGCTGAGGCGGGGTCGGTAATTCCGGCGGGCGGAGTTTCGGTAAAGGCCGCTCCAGGCGGGTTAATTCGGCTGCCTAAGCGATCTACTATGGCAACGGTTCCGGCTGCGAACAGTCCGGAAATCAGAGCAATGACCAATATTTGACGGGCTGAAATTCTATACATGGCTTAATTCTCACCTGCGATTCGTAGTGCAAAAATCAATTTTAGCGTGGTCCTGAGATGCAATGCCCTCCGGCGCCGTTGTTCTCTGTTTGCGGACGGGGAAACGCATCGTCGGAGTTTTATTTTGGGCTTTCCTCCAGATATCCGCAAGCGCGAATCCCGGCCTCGGGCCAGACCGATTGAGACACTCCGGTCCTAACGAACTGTCGCTCTGGTGGTTCCCTTTTTTACTGGTTCGGTTCGGGAAACGATTGGGAAGGAAAACTGAAACTGGCGGAACGGATTAGAAGAAGAGCGCGACGAAGGCAGTTGGAAGGCTAACAAAAAAGGAGAGCACTGTTGCGGGTGCTTGCCACCCGAGCGCGGCGAATCCGGTGGCGGCGTGAACTCCCATCAGCGCGATGTAGAGGCCTAAGACCACCTGCATTCCCCGGTAAGCCATTCGATGTTCAGCAAAGCGATAGAGAACGTAACCGGCAAACGCGCCGACAGCGAGCTTCACGCCGAGAAATGGCGCCTCGCCCAGATTCAAGACGCTGGCCATCAAACCGTTTCCTTCAGTGGCCACATTCATGCGCACCCATAGGATGGTCAACTGCGCATCGAGCCAGTTCATCGCGAATAACAAAAGCGCTTTTGAGAGTGCCCCCACCGCTTGCTCCTCGGGAAACGTTGTTAAACTTCCGACCCTTATTACGCCAGAACCCCCAAAGCTGAATAGCCTGGAGGTTCTGTCGTTTTACGGAAGGAACGAGACTCGTCCTTTGTGCTTAGAAGAAACTCACAATGCCGAGCGCGTTCCCGAAATATCCTGGCAGTCGCTTCAGAACAGCGACACCGAATTCAATCCAGCTTCTATTGCCTGCTAAGTGAGCAGTACTATAGCGAAAAGTTTTGCAAACTGACAATCTGAATTCGACTGCGGAAAGCTGATGACGACAATCGCCGAAGCCATATTGCAAAGCACAAATAGACTCCGGAAAGCGGGCGTGCCCGAAGCACGTCGAGAAGCGGGCTCTCTGTTGGCCCATATCATTGATCGCGACCGCTCGTTCATCATCAGCCACGCAGAAGATCCGATTACCGCGGAGCAGGGGGAACAGTTTGCCGCCTTCGTCACAGCACGCGCCGAAGGAAAGCCGCTGCAGTATCTCACTGGCCAACAGGAATTCTTTGGACTCGACTTTGAAGTGAACGAGAACGTTCTGATCCCGCGGCCCGAAACAGAGTTGCTGGTGGAAACGGCGCTGAAGCTACTATCGACATCAGGGCCAGGAAGTCTTATTTGCGATGTCGGCGCCGGTTCGGGATGCGTTGCGGTGACGCTGCTGCACGAACGTCCAAATGCACGTGCAGTAGCCTTGGACATTTCTCACGCAGCGCTTGAAGTGGCTCAACGAAATGCGACGCGGCATGGGGTGGCCGACCGCGTTGAGTTTTTAGTCTCCGATTGTTTCGCGGCGGTAGAAAAGGAAATGTTGTTTGATCTAATTGTCTCGAATCCGCCATACATTCCGGCGGGCGATATCGAGGGACTGCAAAGGGAAGTGCGCGACTACGAACCACATTTGGCGCTGGAGGCCGGCCCCGACGGTTTGTCGATCATTCGCCGCCTGCTCGCTGAGGCTGGAAGTCATCTGAAACCGGGCGGACATTTTCTGTTTGAGATCGGATTCGAACAACGCGCGGCGGTTGAGAACCTCATCTCGCCAATGGTGAGTTCGGGATCATGGAGCCTTCTAGACATTTATGCGGACTTGCAAGGCATTCCTCGAACGGTAGCGCTACAAAGACTCATGTAACGCAAACTGCGCGGGGTCCCCGGCCGGACAGCCCGGCTGGGGTGCTTGATAGTTTGCGGCCAACCTGAGTCGCCAATCCAGCCGCAAACTAACAGTTTGCGTTACAATCTGCCATCGTGGATAAATTTAGGATTACTGGTGGGCGGCCGCTCAAGGGCCGTGTGTCCATAAGCGGCGCGAAGAATTCTGCGTTGCCATGCATGGCCGCGGCCGTGCTCAGCGCTGAGACCGTCATACTCCACAACCTTCCTTACGTTAAAGACATCATCACCCAACGTCGTTTGCTTGAAGACCTCGGCGCCACCGTGCTCACGCCTGAACTCCGGACTCATAAAATTACTGCCCGGCATATCGAACTCCTCGAAGCGCCGTATGAGTTGGTTAGAACTATGCGTGCCTCCGTGTTGGCCCTCGGTCCGCTGCTCGCGCGTTTTGGTAAAGCCAAGGTTTCACTTCCAGGCGGCTGCGCGATTGGCACGCGGCCCATCGATCTTCATCTGCGAGCGTTTGAAAAACTGGGCGCCGAAGTGCGGCTTGAATCTGGAAACGTGATCGCGCGCGCACCGCAGGGTGGCCGCTTGATTGGGGGCGAGATTAGCTTCGACAAAGTCACGGTTACCGGAACTGAAAACCTGATGATGGCCGCCAGCCTGGCGCGCGGGCTCACCGTTTTGCACAACGCCGCCTGCGAACCGGAGATTAGCGACCTGGCCGAACTACTCAACAAGATGGGCGCACGCGTGCGCGGCGCGGGAACGCCGCGGATGGAAATCGAAGGCGTCGAAGCACTTGGCAGCGCTGAGCACACGATCATTCCTGACCGAATCGAAGCCGGCACGTTTATCGCCGCCGCGGCGATTACTAATGGTGAACTCGAAATCAAAGACTGCGAGCCGCTGCATCTAGCCGCCGTGATTGATAAGTTTCGCGATGCCGGCGTGGAGATTGAAGAACTAAACCCCAGCACGCTGCTGGTTTCTCGGAGCGGGACCCTGACCGCGAAAGATGTGCGGACGGAACCCCATCCGAAGTTCCCTACAGACATGCAGGCGCAGTACATGGCGCTGATGACGCAGGCGGAGGGACGTGCAGTTATTGAAGAAACGGTTTTTGAGAATCGCTTCATGCATGCTTCCGAGCTGCAGCGCATGGGCGCAAACATCTCAATTGAGGGTCACGCCGCAGCCGTGGTTGGACCAACGCCATTGACGGGCGCGCCTTTGATTGCTTCCGACTTGCGCGCTTCAGCGTCGCTGGTGCTGGCCGGACTGGTGGCGAGTGGGGAAACGATTATCGATCGCGTCTACCACATCGATCGTGGCTATGAAAAAATTGAAGCGAAGCTACGGGCCGTCGGCGCGGATATTGAACGACTGCGAGAATCGGTGACCACTCCGCTGGCGCACGAGGCCCACTCTGAAACCGTGTAACGCGCGCGTGTTTGCATTACTAGGATTAAGAAATGTCAGAACCAAACTGCTTATTCTGTCGCATGATTGCGAAGGAGATTCCGGCAGACTTCGTGTACAGGGACGATCGCGCGATTGTGATTCGAGATATCAATCCGCAAGCGCCGACGCACCTGCTGGTAATCCCAGTGGAGCATCTGGAGTCGCTCGACGAGGCGTCGCAAAACGATGAACCGCTATTGGGTCACTTGCTGAGGGTCGGCGCGCGCGTCGCGAATGATGAGGGACTGGCGGAGAGTGGTTATCGCACCGCAATCAATACCGGCGCCGGTGCGGGTCAATCAGTTTTTCATCTGCACGTGCATGTGCTGGGCGGGCGCCCGATGAACTGGCCACCAGGCTAGACTGCTACCAGACTCCAAACGAGCAAAAGGAGAGCACTATGATTTACAAAATTCTTTTCGCTGCGTTGACTGTCGTTCTCTTTACTTTCCAAAATCCGGGCAGTGTCAGCGCTCAAACTGAGGATCCAAAGTTTGAAGTGGGCGCACAGTTTTCAACAATCGATCTCTCAATAGGTCGCGCCAGTACCTTCACTTCAATTCCATGCTTTGTGCCTCCTTGTCCGGTGATTGAAAATTCCAGCGGACAGCGAACCATGGCGCCGGGTTTCGGGGGGCGCTTCGGATATAACTTCAATCACTACTTCGCGATCGAGGCTGAGACAAATATTTTCCCGCGCGATCGCGAGTTTGATGGAGGGCGAAAACATCAACTAGTGGCAGGCGCAAAAGTGGGAAAGCGTTTTGACAAGGTTGGAATTTTCGCTAAAGCGCGTCCCGGTTTTGTTCGCCTCAGCCGCGGTGACTACCGGTTCGGCAGCGGTGGCTGTCCTACAGTTTTTCCACCGCCAATCGGCTGCTACGTACCCGGGGCCAAGACAAGTTTCGCATTCGACGCAGGAGGTGTGGTTGAGGTTTATCCGTCCGCGCGCACAATTATTCGATTCGACGCCGGAGACACGATGATTCGTTATGGACCCAGAATCGTACCGGTGGTCATAGACCCTGGCGGCGGCTCAACATCATTCGCCCGGGTTGTAGCAGTGCCGGCGCCCAAACAGACGGTGCACAATCTTCAGTTAAGCGCGGGCTTTGGTTTTCGGTTTTGAAAAGGTGAGCAAAAGAAACCAATGGGGTGGGCGCAAAAATAACTTGGACGTCAGGTCAGCCCGTCACTTCAAGAATCACCGCCAAGGCCCTCTTCAGGACGGAGATGTCTTCGCCTGCGAGTTGTCCCAGAGTTCGAACGACTAGAGATTTCTCAATGGTGGTGAGAATTGGTTTGATAGTAGAAGGTTTCAGTAAACCTGCATCCTTCCAATTTCCAACAATCACCTCACCAAGTCTAGGATAACCACTCACTCGGCTAGTGATCGCCATCAAGATTAGATCTGGTAGAGCCTCATTGTAAGCGGCTGAGCTAACAACGACGGCGGGCCGCTTCTTGGTTGCAGTTTGATCGGTAAAAGGAAAAGGAACCAGGACTACGTCACCGAAGCTATAGGTTGTCGTATTCGGCATCGTCGGGGTTGTCCCAAACAGCAGCAAACACCGGTTCGGAATTTCTTGCCGCAGACTCTACTAAAAGACGGTCGTCGCCATGTGCAAGGAAGTCCACGAAGTTTACAACCTCAGCAACCTTATCAGCCGGCAGCGCCTTAATTTTTTCGATCAACTCTTTATCTTGCATGACATTTTGTCCGTCGCCATTATTTCCTCGTTGACTTCAGGCGCTCAAACAACGGTTGCCTTGATTGCGTCCCGAGCGGCTCAGAGCTACAGCCGGCAGATAAGCAACTCACGTTCGTAGATCGTCTCGGCCGGCAGCCGGTCGTGTAAATCCAGGAACAGCTCCTCGTGCCCCAGCACTTCTTCGCGCCAGGCCGCGCGATCGAAAGCCTGCAACTCGTCAAATTTTTCTTTCGGAAAGTCGAGTCCGCTCCATTCCATGTCTTCGTAATGCGGCATCCAGCCGATGGGCGTCTCTTTGCCGAGGGCGCGGCCGCGCGCGCGATCGACGATCCATTTCAGCACGCGCATGTTCTCGCCAAATCCCGGCCACATGAATTTTCCGTCTGCGTCTTTGCGGAACCAGTTCACGTGAAAAATCTTTGGAGTCTCGCTCAACGAACGCTGCATGCGGATCCAGTGTCGGAAATAATCGCCCATGTGATAACCGCAGAAGGGCAACATGGCCATCGGATCGCGGCGCACTTTACCAATCGTGCCGGCGGCGGCGGCAGTCATCTCTGAACCCATGGTCGCGCCAATGTAAACGCCCGAGCTCCAATTAAACGACTGATACACCAGCGGCATCGTGGTCGCGCGGCGTCCACCAAAAATGATCGCATTGATAGGCACTCCGTTTGGATTCTCCCAATCGGGATCGATGGTGGGACATTGCGATGCCGGCGCCGTGAAACGCGCGTTGGGATGCGCCGCTTTCGCGCCAGTCTCTTTGGCGATGTCAGGTGTCCACTTGTTTCCCTGCCAGTCAGTGCATTCCGCCGGCGGTTGGTCCGTCATGCCTTCCCACCACACGCCGCCTTCCGGCGTCAGCGCTACGTTGGTAAAGATTGAATTTTTCGAGAGCGCAATCATCGCGTTCGGATTTGTCTGGGTAGACGTGCCGGGCGCAACTCCGAAGAATCCTGCCTCGGGATTGATGGCGCGCAAGCGGCCATTCTCGTCGGGCTTGATCCAGGCGATGTCGTCGCCGACCGTCCAAACTTTCCAGCCTTCAAATCCGGCGGGCGGAATCAGCATCGCGAAATTCGTTTTGCCGCAGGCGCTGGGAAATGCTGCCGTGACATACGTCTTTTCACCTTGCGGATTCTCGACGCCGACAATCAGCATGTGTTCGGCCATCCAACCTTCATCGCGCGCAATGTTGGAAGCAATGCGCAGCGCGAAGCATTTCTTGCCAAGCAAGGCGTTGCCGCCGTAGCCGGAGCCGTAAGACCAAATCTCGCGCGTCTCCGGAAAATGCACGATGTACTTTTCTTTGTTGCACGGCCAGGGCACGTCAGCCTGTCCCGCTTCGAGCGGCGCGCCGACTGAATGCATGCAGGGCACGACGCGTTTGTAGTCCTTATCAATCTCCGCGTAAATCGGCAGACCAATGCGGGCCATGATGCGCATGTTGACTACGACGTAAGGCGAATCCGTGAGCTGCACGCCAATCTGCGACATTGGTGAGCCGACTGGCCCCATGCTGAAGGGCAGGACGTACATCGTGCGGCCGCGCATTGAGCCGTCGAAAAGCTCTTTGAGTTTCCGGCGCATCTTGTAGGGCTCTTCCCAGTTGTTGGTTGGCCCAGCAGCGTCTTTGGAAAGTGAACAGATGTAAGTGCGGTCTTCAACGCGGGCGACATCGCTTGGGTGTGAACACGCATAGTAACAACCGGGCCACAACTCTTCGTTGAGCTTGGTAAATGTGCCGCCGGCCACCATCTGGGCCTTCAGCGCGGCGTCTTCTTCGGGGGAGCCATCGACCCAGTGGATCGCGTCGGGCTTCGTCAGGTTGGCCATCTTCTCGACCCAATTGAGCAAATGAGCATTCTTGCTCAAGGGCGCCGTAGAATTCCTCTCGCCGGATGCGGCCGATGGTTCGCCTGCTGTTTGAGTGCGAATTGAAGTCATAAAGTCTCCAGAAATTAGAAGTGAACTCTAAACTCGCGCGTGGAATCCACCTCCGCGCTTTTACTTCACCGCGTCCTCGGAAATGCGGCGCTCATGGGCCAGCTCTCGCAGGGCCATGGAAAGATCGCGGGCCGCGCGTTCAATGCGGTCGGCAACTCCGTCCAGCGATTCGTTCTCGGTTGTTGATTTGATGGCGACAATCGCCAGCGCTGCTTCAATGTGTTCGATAAGCCGGGCCGCCTCGGTTTCCGTTTCCTGTTCGCCACGGCTCATTTGCCGGGTTGAAGTTCCATTTTCCATTGCTGTAATGCGACCCCTTAATCGCTTCCCTCATTAAAGACTATGACACCGGCAGGCAAAGCCTGCAGATCTGAATAAAAAGATTCTACATATTAATTCTACTTCGGTTAGTTAGGCCAACGCGCGAACATCACTCTTACAACACTGGACACACTAGAAGCAAATTGCAAACGAGGTGCCGCCTTCAGGCGGCTAGCCCGCAGGGCGGTTGGCCAGCCGTTGTACGGCTGGTTCATTGGCCTCCAGCATATTCGAGGCCGCTTCAGCGGCCTTAAATTGCGAACGTGAGATCACCAAAAGCCGTTGAAACGGCCTCCGAATCTATCGTCACGATATGCCAAACCGGCCGTAAAACGGCTGGCCTATTCGCCCTTCGGGCAAGCCTCCTAAACGAGGCAGACAGACCTATGTTCTGATTAAATATTCAACCATCCCCGCTTTGCGTTTCCCAAATTCATCTGGTAATAGCTTTGCTAATGAATGAGAAGCCCGCGAAAGAGGCATTCACCAAGTCTGAATGGCGATTAGTTCAAACGCTCGACACGCCGGCGAAAGTGCAACGCTTTTTCAGCGCGATGCCTTACAACTGGGAACGCGCTGGTGGGACGATGCGCTCTTTTCGGGAGACGTTGAAGCGTGGTGAAGCCCACTGCCTGGAAGCGGCTGTCAGCGCCGCCGTGATTCTCGAGCAGCACGGGTTTCCGCCGCTGCTCCTCGATATCGAATCCGTAGATCTTCTGGACCACGTGATCTTCGTTTTTCAGCGCGACGGACTGTGGGGCGCGATTGGACGTTCCCGGGATATCGGGCTGCATGGTCGCAAGCCGCTCTATCGAACACTTAGGGATTTGACCTGGAGTTATTTCGATCCGTACGTGGATTTTTCCGGCAGGATAAAAGGCTACGGCTTAACCAACCTTTACGACTTGGGAAACTACGATTGGCGCTTTTCGCCGCGAAACATGACGAAGATTGAAAACCACCTGCGCGAGTTGCCACACCACCCGCTGGTTTCGTCTGACAAGCGATACGAACAACTTGCGGCCCGCTACAAAGAGTACAAGAAGCGCTATCCGGATCGTTCGCCTTCCTACTACGACAACCGGCGCGATTGGATGCTGTGATGGGTTTGGAGTACCGCCTTCAGGCGGGCTTTGTGTTAAGCCTGGCGAGGTTGCCGAGAACAAAAACCCGCCTGAAGGCGGCACTCCAAACTAAGACGCCGTCACCACAAGACCCTCGCGGGAGAATTTCCAATCCAGCACTTCCGCACCCTCTTCCGCCATCAGCGCGCGCTCAACCTCAGCCTTCCGTCCTTCGGCGCAGAGAAACGCGATACAGCCGCCGCCGCCGGCGCCGCAAACCTTTGCTGCTTCCGCGCCGTTGGCCAAAGCCTTCTCAACCAGCCGGTCCATTTGCGGCGTGGTCACGCCGGGCGCAAGTCGTTTTCGATTTGGATAACCGGCGCGCATCGTTTCGCGCACTTCGTCCCAATCGTCTTTTAAAAGCGCGGCCCGCAAGCGGATGGTCGACTCGCGAATCCCATCAAAGATTTCAAAGAGTTCGGCATCGCCATCAATGTGACGCTTGAAGATGTCCCAATTGTTCGTACCAGACAAACGAGGCTCGCCCGTATAGCAGATGGCGATCCGGCTCTCGAGTTTTGCCTCATCAATTTTCAGAGCCTCCCGCTCGATCCCTTCGGCGCGAAAATGGATGCACGAAGCAGCGCCATACTGCGCGGGATAGTAATCCTGGAACCCGGCGGGAACGCGAATGACCGTCGTCTCGACATTGGCAGCGATAGTGATGAACTTACGTTCGTCGTAACGGTTGCCGACCAGGCGATTGAGCGCGCCGATACAGGCGATTGCCAGCGCTGACGATCCACCGAGGCCGGCGCCGGCCGGGGCCTGGCTGTTGGCGATCAGATGAAACCCAGTGGTTGGTTTGAAAAAGTGGACCAGCTTGGAGATCAGCTCGAGCCGCTCCTCGCGGGCGAGGTCTTCGATAGCGGCGAGCTCTGTTTCAAAGACGACCTTGCGATCGCGCGACTCGAGCACGATGCGGCCATCGTCGCGCGTTTCGATTTGGCAATGCGCGCGCAACGAGGTGGCGAAATTTAAGGTGGCAGCGCCTGGGTGAAATAGATACAAGGGCCAGATGTCGATCGTGCCTCCGGCCAGATCAACGCGCGTAGGTGCAGACGATTCAATTAGCACTCGGTTACTCAGAGGTCCTTTCTAAGATGAAGTCAGAACCGGGAGCGGTAGCGACCGGGTCAGTGTCTACAGCAAACATGTTCGTCCCTTGCCGTTCACCCGGTCGCTACCGCTCCCGGTTCTGACTTGTCATATCTATGACAATTGAAAGATGAAAAAGCTTCAGTTCAGTCTCGCTCAACCTTGCTACTCTTCTTCTCAGCGCGTTTCGGCGGATCTTCCTGACGCGATGACCCAAACGGAATGTGCTCCTGAAACTCCTGTTTCAAGTCCTGCAACTTTTCCTGCGCCGCGTGTTCAAGTTCCTGAAAGCGTTCGGGGTCGGCCTCTTCAACCTTTTTCGACAACCAAAAGCGCTCGACCAGATAAAAGCCCACAATCCCAACGACCACGATGACCAGCAGCACTTTTCCCAGCCGCTGGAAATCGCCCAGAAGTTTGATCACCGCGCCGCTAAAGAAATACCCCGCGCCGCTGAGAATCAAAACCCACGTAAAGCAGCTCGCCAGCGACAGTAGCATAAAACGCAGGTACGGCATTTTGCCAACGCCGTAAAAAATGCACGAGGCCCAACGCAGCCCGTAAATATATTTCGACAGGAAGATCGAAAGCGGACCAAAGTTTGTGGTCAAGCGTTCCATGCGAGGCTTGGCCGCCCGGTAGAAACGAATATCGCGCACGCCCTTGCGAAACTCGCGGCCCATGAAGTAGGCGATGTTGTCGCTGGCGGCGCCGCCCAGCGTGCCCGCCAGCAGCACCCAGGCAAAACTGTGATCTCCGAAAAAGTAACTATGCGCCAACACCCCGGCGAGCAACAGGGTGATGTCTCCCTCAATCATTACGAGCGCAAAAACCGCGTAGAGCCCGTAGCGGCCGATGAAGTCGTAAAGAAAATCGAGATGCATGGTTTAGTAAGTCGGCAGTGGGCAGCGGGCCGTGGGCAGGAGTCAACTTAACTCTTCATTCTTACTGCGCACAACACACTGCCCACTGCCCACTATGTTCTTTCTTCTTCTGCTAGAGGCGGTTTCACTACCATCACTGGGCACGACGCGTGGCGCACAATCGCTTCTGCCGTTGAGCCGAAAAGCATGCGGCCCAATCCGGTCCGCCCATGTGAAGACACGACGATTAGATCTATATTTCTCTCTTTCGCGACCCGCACAATTTCGGCAGCCGCTTCTCCGTGAACAATTAGCTCCTGCACCTCCAGACCCTCACACTCTTCCCGCCCGGCGATTTTTGGCAGCGCCCGGCTTGCCGAGTCCTGCAGTTGTTCCGTGATATCAGCCAAAGGCAAAGGCTCAGTCATGCCGGAGTAGCCAACTGCGGGCACCATCGGCTCGATCACGTGAACGCAGAGCAAGGAAGCGCCAAAGGTCCGCGCCAGCGACGCCGCGTAAGGAAGTGCATAATCGCCGCATTCGCTGAAATCCGTGGGCAGGAGTATGGAGCGGATTTGCATAAAGACTGGGACTTGGTGCTTAGAGCTTTGTCCCTGGATCTATCGGCGTCGCAGCCTTACCACAAAGTTCAAAGCTCATTTAGCGTCAATTCAAGAGGAACATCTTTCAGTGGCAGAGGATTCTACACGCAGAAAGAGCTGTTTGACAGCCCCAGTACCCTCCATTATGCTTCGGTCAGTTCTCCACTCGTTGAGCGATCTCCGAAGCGCCACGCGGAAGGTTGTATAGATGTCCACACCCCCGAAATCAGAAACCAGCTTTATCGGAATCGACCTGTGCGGAGCAAAACTGCGCGCGGCAATCGTAAGCAATGAAGGGGTTTTGGGCGCCCGGCGGGAGGCTGCATTGCAACCTGAAGGCGTAGTCGCCCAGGTTGCGGCTATCGTCACCGACCTACGGGCCGGCGCCGGCGAGATAGGCGCGATTGGTATTTCCATACCGGGTTTGGTTAATCGTCAGTCTGATCGGGTTATCGCCTCGCGCTACCTTCCTTCGACAGTCGAGGAAAACCTGCACGCGGAAGTGATGCAGGCCACCGGGCTACGAGTTGAGCTGGAGAACGATGCAAACGCCGCAGCCTACGGTGAATATAGAATCGGCGCCGGCAGCGGGAGCCGGAACCTTTTCTACATCACTATTGGCGACGGAATTGGCGGCGCGATCATCCTCGATGGCAAACTGTGGACGGGGGCGTCCGGCTTTGCGGGCGAAGTAGGCCACATCACCATCGACACAGAAGGTTCCGAATGCGAATGTGGCAATACCGGGTGCCTGGAAACGGTTGCTTCGGGTCCAAACATTGTGCGCCGCGCCAACGACCGTCTAAATCGCGATTCAACTTCTTCACTTTCCACGCTGGCGCTGAATAAAAACTTCACCGCGGGAGATATGGCCCACGAAGCGAAAGAGGGCGACGATTTTTCCCTGATGATGATTGAGCGCACGGGAAAATATATCGGGACCGGCGTGGCCAGCGTGATCAATCTGCTGAATATCGAGCGGATCGTGTTGGGGGGCGCCGTGATGCAGGCAGGGGAGTTGATCCTGAATCCGATTATTCAGGAAGCGAAACGCCGTGCCTTCCAGCCCTGTTTTGAAGCTACCCAGATTTTGGCTGCGACGTTAGGCGAAGATGCGGCGATCATCGGCGCAGCCATGCTGGCCCGCGATGCTGAAACCACCTGAGAACAGAGGTCAGAGATCAGGGGTCAGATGTCAGAAGTCGACTCTGCCTTCTGCTTTCCTGACTTCTGACTTCTGGCCTCTGTCTTTTATGACGAAGTCAACACGAAATTCCTTAAATCATCCTTCGTGGTTGACATTGAGTTGAAAATTTTTTCTCATCTGCTAAAGTACCTGCCACCGTGCAAGCAAAGCTGTTTGGCCCGCGAGGTTTGTGGGTCGCTCTGTCTACCGTACGGTCGTCTATCGCCCCCGCGTTCGTAGTGCAGTTCGGTTTTGAGTGGCCCGCCCGCTCCCGCAGGCGGTTTCGGACAAATACTGTTTTGAAGGATTAACAAAGCTGCGGCAATGCCACAGATTTTTCATCACAGCACTAACGCGCTCGCGAAGCTGACAATCTATGGCGCGGTTTTTATTCTGGTGGCCGCGCTCTGGGTGACGGCTGAATTGAATCGTTCATCATGGAACACGGGCCAGTGGGTCGAACGCCAACAGCCGGTCCAGTTTAGCCACAAACACCACGTCGGCGACGACGGCATTGATTGTCGCTATTGCCACACGTCAGTCGAAACCGCTGCATCCGCGGGAATTCCATCAACCGAAACCTGCATGAACTGTCATAAGCAGATCTGGGCCGATAGCCCTTATCTGGAACCGGTGCGTGCCAGCTTTCGCACCGGCAAACCGATCGAGTGGATCCGCGTGCACGACCTGCCCGACTATTCCTACTTCAATCACAGCATTCATGTGAAAAAGGGAGTGGGCTGTTCGACGTGTCACGGTCGGGTCGACCAGATGCCAATTGCCTATCAGGCATCGACGCTGCAAATGGAATGGTGTCTTGAATGTCACCGGTCGCCGGAAAAATTTGTGCGGCCGGTTAAAGAGATTTTCAATATGGAGTGGCGGCAGACAAACACGACGAAAGAACAGATTGCTGAAGGGAAGTCGCTGGTTTCTGAGTATCACATTCAAGCACCCAACGTGTTGACGAGTTGTTCAACCTGTCACCGTTAGCTGGGCTGGGAGCGCCAACGCTGGGAGCGAAACGCTGGGAGCGCAGGCAGCGGGGTCCCCGACCGGGCAGCCCGGTTGGGGTGCACGTCCTGCCTGCATGAGCGCGAACAACGCGCGAACGAAACGTAAACGATGTCTGAAGATCGACACATAAACTTCAAGCTGATGCGCGAACGCATCCTGGCCCAGGATGGCGGGCAGGATGCCCGCGCTCCCAGCAAATACTGGCGCAGCCTCGAAGAGCTGGCCGACGCTCCTGAGTTTCGCGAGTTTGTCGAACGCGAATATCCGCAGCAGGCTGAGGAGTGGAACGACCCGTTCGAGCGCCGCACCTTTCTAAAGTTGATGGGCGCTTCGCTCGCGCTCGCCGGCCTCAGTGGCTGCGCGTTTCAACCGCCGGAGAAGATTGTTCCAAACGTGAAGCAGCCTGAAGGCACACCCGGCAAGGCGCTCTTTTTTGCGACCGCTTCATCGCTCGGTGGAATTGCAACGCCGCTGCTGGCTCGCAGCAACGAAGGCCGGCCCACAAAAGTTGAAGGCAATCCGGATCATCCAAACAGCCGCAATGGCGACTCGCAGGATCGCGGTTCCAGCGCCACAGACATTTTTGCCCAGGCATCAATCCTGAGTCTCTACGATCCGGACCGATCACAAACGACGATGTTTCGCGAAGTGGCCCGGCCCTGGACCACTTTCGTCGGCGAAATGCGCACCTCGCTCGACGAGCAACGACCGAAGCAAGGATCAGGCATCCGCTTCCTGACCGAGACGGTGACGTCGCCTTCCATCGCGGCGCAGTTGAAAGCGATCCTGACGGAGTTTCCGCAAGCGAAGTGGCATCAGTATGAGCCGGTAAATAACGACAGCGCGCGCGCCGGCGCGGTCGCGGCTTTCGGACAACCGGTCAACACGATTTACGACTTCAGCAAGGCTGAACGCATTCTCTCGCTCGACGCGGATTTCCTTGCGGCCCATCCGGGAACGCTCCGGTACGCGCGCGAATTCGCGGCGCGCCGGCGAATCACCGAAGGCAAGCACGAGATGAGCCGGCTCTACGTGATTGAAACTACACCGACTACGACGGGCGCGGCGGCGGATCATCATTGGGCAATCAAACCCAGTGAACTTTTGAAAGCAGCTAATGCGGTTGCGGCCGGAGTTGGCGTCAGCGGCAGTGCCGGAGAAAGTTCGCTGCATGGTCTGGACGCCGTCGCGCGAGATCTACAACAACACAAAGGCGCGAGCATCGTTATCGCAGGCCGAGAAGCGCCGCCTGCCGTGCACGCCCTGGCCCACGCGATGAACGCTGCGCTTGGCAACGTTGGCAAGACTGTTCTCTACACCGATCCAATCGAAGCGAACCCGGTTGACCAAAGGCAGTCGCTTCAGGAACTGGTCAACGACATAGACGGCGGTAAGGTTGAGATGCTGGTGATGGTCGGCGGTAATCCGGTTTACAACACGCCCGCCGATCTGAGGCTCGATAAAGACCGACTGTTCAAGACCAAGCTGCGCATCCATCTTAGCCAGTACCGAGACGAAACCTCCGAGCTTTGTCATTGGCATATTCCGGAAACGCATTATCTCGAAGCCTGGAGCGATACACGCTCCTTCGACGGCACCGTTTCTATCGTCCAGCCGTTGATCGAGCCGCTTTACCAAAACAAGAGCGCGCATGAGCTGTTGGCAGTGTTCACGCCGAAATACGATCAGAAGCCGTATGAGATCATTCGGGAATACTGGACAGCCAGTCGGCAGTCGGCAGGAGCAGGGGCAGCAACGGCCAGTCCGCAGGCGACGCCTGCACCGGTGGCAACGCCGCCGACCGATTTCGAAGCGTGGTGGCGGCAGTGTGTTCACGACGGGTTTATTCCGAACACTGCTCTCGCGGCTAAGACAGTTTCTGCAAATTCCGCCAGTGGTAACCAGGCAGGTGCGGGCGGGACGCCTGCGGTCCCAACGGGCTCCGGTGGTTTCGAGATTGTCTTTCGCACCGACCCGACGATTTACGACGGGCGTTTTGCTAACAACGGCTGGTTGCAGGAATTGCCCAAGCCGTTGACGAAAATCACCTGGGACAATGCCGCACTGATTAGTCCAAACACAGCGAAACAACTTGGCATTACCAAGACGATTGGCGGCAAGGGCGGCGACATCCACGTCGACACGCTGAAAATCACGCATGGCGGACGAACGATCAGCGAAGCCGTGCCGACCTGGATCACGCCCGGCCATCCGGATGGCGTGATCACGTTGCACCTGGGTTATGGCCGTCGTCGCGCGGGGCGAGTTGGAAATGATCAC
>JANMVC010000192.1:0-3987 GCA_031392315.1 Pyrinomonadaceae bacterium
CTGATGTGGTGCGCGTGTGGATCACGCGTAAAGGCTTGTGCGCGATGTACCGCAAACTTTTCGTTTGCGTATGGCGAATTTGAGAACACCCTACACCGCAAAATAACTGTTTGCGTTACATCAACCGGCGCCCTCTACTTCGTTGAAGAAAAGTTCGGAGGAGCAAATGAGAAAAATCCTTGTCCTGAGCTTTGTTGTGTCAGCGGTATTCCAGAGCCTCGCGCTCGCCCAAACTCAATCGCCTGCCGCCAAGCCGGAAACCATCCTCCTGCTCAAACCCGCCCGCGTCTTCGACGGCCACGCAGCGCAGTTGCACGACGATTGGGTGGTGCTGGTGCGCGGCGCGAAGATTGACGCTGTGGGCCGCGCAAATGAAGTCAAAGTTCCCGCCGAGGCGAAGGTCATCGAGTTGCCGGGGATGACGCTGATGCCCGGCCTCATCGATGCGCACTCCCACGTGCTCCTTCATCCCTACAGCGAAACTTCCTGGAACGATCAGGTGGCGCGCGAGGCGCTGAGCCTGCGCGTGGCCCGGGCCACAAATCATTTGCGCAGTACGTTGCAGGCGGGATTCACCACCCTGCGCGATCTTGGCACCGAAGGCGCGGGTTATGCCGACGTGGGACTGAAGGAGTCAGTGGAACAGGGAATCATTCCGGGGCCGCGCCTGATTGTCACTACGCGTGCGATCGTCGCGACCGGCACCTATGGACCAAAGGGATACGCTTCCGAATGGAGCGTGCCGCAAGGCGCGGAGGAAGCTGACGGAGTGGACAGCCTGACGCGCGTCGTGCGTGACCAGATCGGCAAAGGCGCAGATTGGATCAAGATTTACGCTGACTATCGCTGGGGCGCCGGCGGCGCGGCGCATCCCACGTTTACTTTGGATGAGTTGAAGTTGATCGTTGCAGTGGCAAAGAGCGGTGGCGTTCCAGTTGCCGCGCATGCTACCAGTCCGGAGGGAATGCGCCGCGCAATTCTTGCCGGCGTCGAAACGATCGAGCACGGCGACGGCGGCAACCCGGGGTTGTTTCTGATGATGAAAGCACACGGAATCGCACTGTGCCCGACGTTGGCCGTCGCTTCGGGCGCGAACATCGAACGCAAGAAGGCCGTTTTCAAACAGGCATTGGCAGCGGGGGTAACGATTGCCAGCGGCAGCGATGTCGGCGTTTTCGCGCATGGTGACAATGCGCGCGAGATCGAAATCATGGTGAGCTGGGGCATGCCGCTCATCGACGCGCTGCGTTCCGCAACCTCCGTCGATGCGCGCGTGTTGCACATGGAAAACAAAATTGGACAAGTCAAAGCAGGATTGTTGGCGGACCTAATCGCGGTTGAGGGAGATCCGACGCGTGACGTGGCGGCTTTGCGACGCGTGCGTTTCGTAATGAAGGGCGGCGAGATTTACCGCTTGGATAAGTAAAGTTTGGAGTTCCGCCTTCAAGCGGGCTTTAATATTCGGGCGGGGACAAAACCCGCCTGAAGGCGGTACTCCAAACAAGACTACGGGAGACTGAGAATGACAATAATCGATCTGATAGTTTTACTGATCATAGCAGGGCTTTGCGGCGCGCTGGGCCAGGCAATCAGCGGGTTCTCACGCGGCGGCTGCCTCGTTTCAATCGCTCTGGGATTTGTCGGCGCGCTGATTGGCTCGTGGCTGGCGACGAAATTGGGTTTGCCCGAAATATTACCAGTGCGTATTGGCGGGATCGGATTTCCAATCGTCTGGTCGATAATCGGTTCAGCGTTGTTTGTCGCCTTGATCTCGCTCGTGACTCGTCGAAGAGACCTTTGAGCGACTGACGGATGACCGCCGACCGATGACAGTCGGAAAGGTTGAACTAACCGTTGTCGGTCGTCGGTCACCGGTCGTCGGTCACCGGTCACCGGTCGCCTCTTAGGGAAGTGTTGTTGCGCGAATCTGTTCGTCCTGAGTCTTGCGAAATTCTTCCAGCTTCGCGCGCAGCTCAGGCCGCGTGTTGGCAAGGATTGCTACAGCAAACAGCGCGGCGTTAATAGCGCCGGGCTTTCCTATTGCTAAGGTCGCGACGGGAATTCCCGCCGGCATCTGCACTGTCGCCAGCAGCGAATCCATGCCATTGAGCGCGTCGCTCTTCATCGGCACACCCAAAACCGGCAGCGTCGTGTGCGCCGCAAAAACGCCGGCCAGATGAGCCGCGCCGCCCGCCGCGCAAATCAACACTTCAATCCCGCGCGCCGCTGCGCCCGAGGCAAACTCGGCGGCCAATTGCGGCGAGCGATGCGCCGACATAACGCGACATTCGTGCTCGACTCCAAACTCCGTCAGCTTCTCATCGGCATGACGCATTGTTTCCCAGTCTGACTTGCTGCCCATGATGACAGCGACCAATGGATTTGAACTAGTGACCTCAGAACTCATAAGTGTGATTGCTCTCCCTGGATTGGTTCGTTGTCCGTTGCTGGTTTTAGACAGGATTTACCAGATTTCCATGATAAGCGAGCGGCTCTTGTTGCTGGTGCCTTAATCGTGTTCATCTTGTAAATCATGTCTCGAATGGACAGGCCTGACCACCCCAGTGGGGCTGCCCCACCGGGGACCCCGGTGAATGCCTGTCCTACTTCGCTATTCGGTGTTGACGTTCTTTTCGTCTTTGATCTCTTCGCTGTCCGGATTCTGCGCACCGGGCACTTCGCCGCCTGGAACTAACTTGTCCGCTTCAGGCTTCGCCATCTCGCGAAGTTCTTCAGTTGGGCCTTTATCAATCTCAGTAGTTCGTTCGGTTGCTTGTCCTTCATTTTCGTTCATCTTAGTTGTCCTTCCTGGTTCAACCACTTCTAAACCTACGCGCCCTGATCGAGCGAATACCCGCGTTCACCGTCGAAGTTATATAGATTCTCAGTCTTGATGAAATCGTAGCCGGCATCGCCAATGCGCTTCAGCAACGAAATGATCTGCGCGTGGGCCACCGCACCACCTTCAGTGTCTGAAATAAATCGGCAGCGCCAGTGATCAGAACAAAACGTTTCGGCATGACCGCCCGGCCAAACCTTCACGCCGCGGTTGCTCATCATCTCCAACTTAAGGCCATCACCGTTTAGCTTCGACAGTGCGTCTCCAAGATCGTTAGCAGTGCCGCTCGTCCAATCAAGAAACACGTCAACGCCGACAAGATCTTTCTTCGCCCGCGCTCTGGCAGGTTTGGCTTCTGGCGCAACCTCAGCCACTTCGCTGGCGGCTTTGTACGCAGCAGCCTTCAGCGTTTGCGGCGTCTGGCCCATGCGCTGCGCCACAGCTTCGGCAAACTCCTTCGTGCCCACCTTCTCCTTGCTCTTGCCGTCTTCATAAATGTCGTAAGTGTGAATTCCATCTTCAATCGTGCGCAGCCAGGCGTTATGCACTCGTGCGGCTTCTTCAGTGAGCCCAATGTGAACCAGCATCATCACCGCGCCCAGCAGTAGTCCCGAAGGGTTCGCCAGGTTTTGCCCGGCGCGGCGCGGCGCCGAACCGTGAATCGCTTCAAACATCGAAACGTGGTCGCCGATGTTCGCCGAACCCGCGAGGCCGACTGAGCCCGCGATTTGCGCGGCAACGTCTGACAACACATCGCCATACAGATTCGGCATCACCAGCACGTCAAATATCTCGGGCGTGTCAGCCAGCTTCGCGGCGCCAATGTCCACGATCCAGTGTTCGTTTTCGATCTCCGGATACTCTGGGGCGATCTCGTCAAACACTTTATGGAAAAGACCGTCAGTCAACTTCATGATGTTGTCTTTGGTGAAGCAGGTGACCTTCTTGCGGTTGTTGCGGCGCGCGTATTCAAAAGCGTAACGCACAATTCTTTCCGAACCTGGGCGCGAAATCAGTTTCAGGCACTGCATCACCTGCTCGGTCTGGCGGTGCTCGATGCCCGCGTAGAGGTCTTCTTCGTTTTCACGAACAATCACCACGTCCATCACCGGATGTTTGGTATCAACGAAGGGGTGGTAGGAAACGCA
>JANMVC010000289.1:0-3701 GCA_031392315.1 Pyrinomonadaceae bacterium
GCGTATCTTGGGGACTAGTTTGCAGTCTCCAGTCTGAAGTCTCCAGTTCGCTGGATCGCAGCCGCTGATTGGAAACTGACAGGCAAACTGATGAAGACTACAGACTGGCGACTCCAGACTGAAAAGCATGCTTACTTTAGAGAACGTTTCCGTTAACTACGGCGCCATCGAAGCGCTGACCGGCATCTCGATGCACGTCGAGGCCGGCGAAGTAGTAACTCTGATTGGCGCGAACGGCGCCGGCAAGACAACTACGCTGCGCACGATTACCGGTCTGCTCGAGCCGCGACAAGGTCGCGTCGTTTTCGAAGGCGAAGACATCAGCGGCACGCCGACACATAAACTCGTAGCTCGCGGAATTTCAATGTCGCCCGAGGGGCGCGGCGTATTCGCGAATCTCACCGTCCGCGAGAATCTGCAAATGGGCGCCTATCTCAACAAGGACAAGAAGAAGGTCGCCGCCGACATGGAGCGCGCCTTCACCATGTTTAAGCGTTTGAAGGAACGCGAATCGCAGAAGGCGGGAACCCTTTCGGGAGGCGAGCAACAGATGCTGGCAATCGGCCGGGCGTTAATGTCGAATCCGCGGTTGCTGCTCCTTGATGAGCCTTCGCTGGGCCTGGCGCCACTCGTTGTGCATACCATCTTTGAAGCCATCGATGAGATCCGCGGCAAAGGCACGACGATTCTTCTGGTAGAACAAAACGCACACGCTGCGCTTGGTCATTCCGATCGCGCTTATGTTTTGGAGACCGGCAGAATTGTCATGGAAGGGCCATCCAAAGACCTGGCGGCCGATCCGCGAATCAAAGAAGCCTATCTTGGTGAGTAGATTCATAATTCCGCGCCTTTCGAGGCTCCGGGGAGTTGTTCGGCGGGACCTTGGTCCCGCCTCATTGCAGGCAAGACGGCACCCCAGCGGGGCTGCCCCGCCGGGGACCCCGCGATGCCTGCGCTCCCAGCGCAGGTGGCTCCCAAAGAGTAAACGTCATAGTTGGCTCGCTCTTCTACTCGCTTTTTCCCTCCTCTCGCTCTCGGTTTCCTGTTCCCGCCAACAACCAGGCAACGCCGACCGCTCCACCGTTAAGATCGGATTCTTCGGCGACCTTTCCGGACCAACTTTCAACTACGGCGAGTCTGCGAAGAACGGCGTGTTAATGGCCGCCGACGAAATTAATCAGGCGGGCGGAATTAATGGCCACCAGATCGACGTGGTATTCGAAGACGACAAGGGAAGTCCGGAGTCGGCGGCGCAGCTTACCGGTCGGCTAATCGACAAAGACAAAGTGGTCGCGATCATCGCGGCGGGTGCTTCGGGAAATAGTTTGGCAGCGGCGCCCAAGGCCCAAGCAGCGAAGGTCCCGTTGATTGCCCCGTCGTCAACTAACCCGGCGGTTACCCAAGTGGGCGATTACATTTTTCGCGCTTGCTACATCGATGCGTTTCAGGGCGAGGTAATGGCCAAGTTTGCCGCCAACACTTTGAAGGCGCGCAAGGCTGCCATCCTGCTCGACTACAACAACCCCTACAGCCGCGGCTTGACGGATTTCTTTGAATACAGTTTTGCCAAACTTGACGGGCACATCGTCGCCAAGCAGTCGTACAAACAGGACGATGCGGATTTTCGCGGACAGTTGAGCGCCATCAAGGCAGCCAGCCCGGATGTGATTTATGTGCCCGGTTATTACGGCGATGTGGCTCTAATTGCTAAACAGGCGCGCCAACTGGGCTTGACCGCGCCGTTGCTCGGAGCTGATGGCTGGGACGCACCTGAACTTTGGGAACTCGGCGGCGACGCGCTCAACGATTCCTACATCTCGAACCACTATTCAGCCGATGATCCGGCTGAGAACATTAAGACCTTTGTGCAAAACTACCGGCAGCGTTATCGAAATCTCACACCCGATGCCCATGCCGCCCTCGCTTACGACGCGCTCCGCTTTCTCGCCGAGGCCATGCAAAGGGCCGGCACAACTGAGGGCGCCAAGCTGCGCGACGCGCTCGCGGAAACGAAAAACTTTAACGGCATTACCGGAATCATCAGCATGGACCGTGAACGAAACGCGGTGAAGTCGGCAGTCATCCTAAAACTGCTAGACACGCGATACATCTACCAGGAAACAATCCAACCTGAGGCGGTGGCGACACCGACTGCTTCGACGACTTCGCCCTCCTTGCGATAGCATTTCCGTTTGAAATCTTCAGCGAGCCCGTGAAACGTGCGAAAGCATAGAGCCCAAGGTGGAGCGAAGCGGAACCCTGGGTAAGTCGCTATATAACGCATCGAGCCCGTGGAACGGGCGACAGATTGGAATCGAATTCGCTGTCACCCGCTCCGGGGCTCACATTATTTCTGGTCGAGTAACTATTGAGTAAGAATTCGGAAACAGCCTAAGAGGTCGAGCGGAGCCTGAGCGTGTCTTATGGTCGGCATCGATCGTCGCCGGGAGGATGCTGATTCTGTTGTCTGACCCTGTTATCCCGCTCTTGCTGAACTATTTTCTCGCGCTCGATCTGCTGGATCTGGCGTTGATCCGAAGGATACTTCTTTATCGCATCCTCTGTCCTACTTCCTTGTTGTCTAAATCTATCTTCCCAAGACATCAGTTTTAGTTTCCTCCTTATCGTATTTCGAATCCCACAGCACTATGCAGGAAGTATCCCATGTATAGCCTTCTTGGGATTGAATGTAAAGTTCAACTCTGAGACCTATTTTAACGCCTTCTGGGATCGCAACCAAGCGTTGGTTTTGAATCGATTCCTTGGGTTCAATGTATTGGTCGTTTTCGAACACGGCGAAAGTGGCAAGTGGGTGATCCAAAGCAGTGTGAACCTCTGATTCGTTAGTTTCAGATTCATATATCAGTACCCGCAACCCCGAACCCTCCCTCCTGATTCTGACATTAGATAACCCAACATTCTTGATATGGGCAACTGCGGTCAAATAGGCCGATCCTCCAATCGATCGTAGCGACCCTGAGACTATAAGATCCACACTTTCTTCATGAGTTCGTTCCTTAAAGAATCTGTAATAGGCCCAAATTCCCCCAATTATGATAGCGGTCACTTCGGCTAAGTTCTTAACCGCATCTATAAAGTCTTTGGTTACGCTCCAATCAATTTCAACTCTAGTGAAGTGAACAAAAAGACAAATCAAGAGAGCCCCGCAAAATACGGCGGCCAAGATTGATATTAAGGGTCGGGCTCGCGGGTTGGATATCGAGGTTCCGGAGGAAGGTGGTTCTGAGGGCAAAGAGTCGTTGCTAGAACCGGGCTCTAATGAGCTCTTGTCGTCGGTCATTTGCTGAACCTCTCACCTTTTCTTCTCGAAAACGACCTTGGATTTTCATTACCCGCTGTAGGATCAAATCCAGCGAGCTGCTTGCTAAACAGCTTCCGACGCCGACGTGAAATGAAATTCCTTAACTTTGAGCGCCGGCAATAGCGACGAACTGCCGCCCTGCCCTTCCGCACTCCCCACCCTTTCCGGCACGCCAATCATCTCCACGTTGCCCGGCGCCAGCAGTTGCATCAGGCTCTGATTGAAACGGAAGTTTGTAACCGGATACTGAATCTTTCCTTTCTCGACATACCAAATACCGTCGCGCGTCAATCCAGTTTGCAACGCCGTGCGCGGGTCGACACCGCGAATATACCAGAAGCGGCCCAACAGAATTCCGCGCTCGGTAGCTTTGATCATC
>JANMVC010000323.1:0-4712 GCA_031392315.1 Pyrinomonadaceae bacterium
TAACCAGCCGGTGGAGTTGGCGGGTGAAATCTCCCGTTTGAAGGGCCGAGTGATCGTGGTGGGCGCGGCGGGCCTGGAGATTCCGCGGCAGAGTTACTACACGCACGAGCTGTCGCTCAAGCTTTCGATGTCGTATGGCCCAGGGCGCTACGATGCGAATTATGAAGAGCGTGGCCATGATTACCCGATTGGTTATGTGCGTTGGACTGAGAACAGAAACATCGAAGCGTTTCTGGATTTGGTGAGCCAGCAACGGATCGACGTTGAGCCTTTGATCAGCCACCGATTCGAAATAGACGATGCCGAGCGAGCCTACGCGCTAATCGCCGGAGACACTCAGGAACCACATCTCGGCGTTTTGCTTCGCTATGATCCCGAGCGAAGTGTGGAGCGCAATGTAGAAATATCTGCACGGCCTGAGAAGCGGCAAAGGGCGGAACGTGTTGGCCTCGGCGTGATCGGCGCTGGCAACTACGTGCGCGCAATGTTGCTGCCGCATTTCAAGAGTGAAGGCGCGAATCTGATTTCTATTGCCACCGCGTCGGGCGTGACCGCCGTCGATGCCGCGAAGCAGTTTGGGTTCGCGCGGGCAGTTTCCGGCCCAGACGAAACTATTGAGGACGCGGGTATCAACCTCGTCGTGATTGGCACGCACAATAATCTGCACGCCGAACTCGCCGCGAGTGCGCTGGCTGCTGGCAAACATGTTTTCGTCGAAAAGCCTCTGGCGCTGAACGAAGCCGAACTTGATGACGTGATCCGCGCGGCGCAGGCTGCTGATGGGCGATTGATGGTGGGATTCAACCGGCGTTTTTCTCCGCTGGCGGTCAAGGCGCGGGAGTTCTTTTCTAATCGCCGCGCGCCGCTATCCATTCTTTATCGCGTGAATGCTGGACGAGTTTCGCCGCAGGATTGGACGCAAGACCCCATCGAAGGTGGCGGCAGGATTATTGGCGAGGTTTGTCACTTCGTCGACCTGATGCAGTTCTTGACTGAGTCCGCTCCCGTCTCCGTCTTCGCCCAAGCCGTTTCCGCCAATCGTTCAGACGTTACTGACGCCGACTCGGTCTTTATCACCCTCCAATTTGCCGACGGCTCGAATGGCTGCATAGCCTATTTGGCGGAAGGCGACAAGGCGCTGGCGAAAGAGCGGATAGAGATTTTTGGTGAAGGCAAGACGTTCGTGCTCGACGATTTTCGTGGCGCAAGTATTTACCGCGAAGGCCGGGAAGAAAAGACGCGAGCCGGCGCGCAGGACAAGGGGCAGGCTGCGCAGGTTCGCGCAGTGTGTGACGTCGTTCTGAAAGGCGGCGCAGCGCCGATTGCCCTAACCGATCTCGCCGCCACCACCCGCGCCACTTTTGCAATTCGCGAATCACTTCGCACTGGCCAGGCTGTTGCGATTTCAAGTGACCTTGCCGCGCGGTGAGCAATCTTCTCAGGGGTGGTTCACCCGCGCTGTTTAATCTGGTCGCGCAGCCTTCCTCTCAAACCAACGCCAGCCCACGATAGGGTCACCCCTGCAAACGCGAAGAGAAAATGATAGAGCGCCAGAATGTACCGATACTCAGTGTGCGTGGCTGACTGCACTGAGAGATAGTAAGCGGGAACGATTAGCAGCAGGGCCAGGACACTCCAGCGGCGCTTCATCGCTGTCACCACGACACCAATCAACGCCAGCGGCAGCATGATGGCGGTAAGAAAGAGTTTTTGGATAACGCGGATGAGGAGGCGCGGGTAGTGCGTCCACAAAAAAGAAGCTGGCCCAAGCTGGAAGAGTTTTACTGAACCTACGTGGATGACCGCGAGCGTGTCCGCACCTTCGTTGGCGAATAACAGCCGCACATGATCATCGCCGCGCGCAACAAAGGGGAGTTCAATATTCTGCGTCGGCTGCTCCGCTGATGACTTGCCTTCTACTGTGTCCACGATCGTTGTCGAGTATTGTTCTTTCTCGTCCGCGCTTACCACTCCCAGTTTGATTCGGCCCTCAGCCAGCCTGATCGGAACTCGCCAGAGGTAATCTGTATTCTGCTGCACTCGAACAGATCCGCTGGCAAACTGTTTTCCATACTTGGAATCGTCGCCGGTGATGATCAGCGCCTGGCCATCGGTGGAAACAATCGCGACGGCCCCGGGTGAAATGGTCGCCCCCGTTGTCAGCAAGTCCGCGGGCGCTTGCGACCACACGGGCTCGGTAGTCTCCGCTATGGCGAGCGAGTTAGTAACCGGCGGAGTCGCCGAAACCAGACGCGTGCGTTCCAGTTTGAGCATCCCGCCGGCGCGACGGCCCATGACGCTGACGAACCAGAATGGATGAGAACGGACCATTGCCAGGCCACGCGCCACCCGCAGGCGTTCGCGTTTGATTCCATCTGGACCGAAAAGCGCGTCGCGATAATCAGGACGCCCGAACGCGTCAGCTTCCTGATTCATGATGCCGAGATCCGTGTTAGGCAGATCAAACATTTGTCCCTGGTCGTAGTCGGCGATGCCTTCGAGGAACGTTTGCCCCGCGCCAAGCGAAATGGGAATGAAGGCGCGAAACACTACCGCGTTTCTGATGGTCAGCGGCAGAATGATTAGCAAGGCGCCGCAAACTACCGCGAGTGAATAGCGCAGACGCAGCCGACGCTCGAACAGGAAAAAAACCAGGGCGGCGAGAAACAAGGGCAGCAACATCGCGTTGGCGCGCAGCCAGCAGGAGAGTCCAACCAACGCGCCTGCTGCTATGATGAGCGCCAGGCGCGGCCGCTTGTAAGCGAGCACGAGGCAATAGACCGCCAGCAGGATGGGAAGCACGGCGAGCGTGTCGGGCAGCAGCAGCACTGAGTTCCAGGCAAACTGCGGCGAGAATGCCGAAAGTAATCCGGCGATTGCGGCCACGCTCAACGAGAAGAGTTCGACGAGAATTAGAAACAGCACTACGGCAGCCAGCGCGTCGCAAAAGATCTGGATGAGTTGCGCAGTTGAATCTGAGTGACTGATTGTCTTTGCGGCAGCGGCCAGCATGATTGAATAACCCGGTGGATGTCCGAGGTTGTCGGGATTGCTGAGTGGTGACGAAGAACTGAAGAATCCGGCTACGCCACCCTCAGTAAGGAGTTGGGCGACACGTTTGTAGTCGTTGGCGACGGACGATTGAACTTTTCCTGCTTCGAAAGGACGCGCGTCTTGCCAGGCTAGGAGTCGGACGCCGAGAGCTACGAGGAAGATGAGACTGATGACGAGCAGTCGGCGACGCGTTTCTGAATGAGAAGTATCGTGAAGATGTTCTGTGACGCGGGCAGCTTTG
Source organism: Pyrinomonadaceae bacterium (assembly GCA_031392315.1). Lineage (GTDB taxonomy): Bacteria > Acidobacteriota > Blastocatellia > Pyrinomonadales > Pyrinomonadaceae > PSRF01. Next base: position 3,296 of record JANMVC010000323.1, read on the forward strand.
GGTCTAGTTGTTTTCATTCGCTGGAACGGTGTCGAACGCCCGGCATTATAGACCAAAAGAAAAGAACCCTGGTCACACTTGTGACAGTTCACCGCACTCCAAAGGGAGGCACGTTTGCGTAGTTACTGTTAGCTATGTGCGGAATCGCTGGAATAATTTCGGTTGAGCCGGAGCGGCACATCGCGGGCATGTTGCAGGCTGTAGAGCATCGCGGCCGCGATGATGAAGGTATTTGGACGTCAAATGCGATCGACGACGCCGGCAGGCGCGTCTGTCTCGGCCACCGCCGACTCGCGATCATCGATACCAGCAGCGCCGGGCATCAGCCGATGCTCTCCGCGGACGGCCGCTACGTGATCACTTTCAACGGCGAGATATACAACTATCGTGAGTTGCGCGATGAGTTGAAGGGCAAAGGCCACTTGTTCAAAACAGAGTCTGACACGGAGGTTCTGCTCGCCGCTTTTTCAGAATGGGGCAAGGACTCCGCGGCCCGTCTCAATGGCATGTTCGCCTTCGCTATCTGGGACAAACAGGAGCGGACGCTGACTCTCGCGCGCGATCACGTCGGCATTAAACCTCTCTATTATTTTCACCAACCCGCGAGCGCCGGCCATCCGGGTTTGTTCATTTTTGCTTCGGAAATCAAAGCCATCCTTGCCACTGGCATTGTTCCTCGCGCAATTGATCCGGAAGCTTTGAACCAGTTTCTGACTTTCCTCTGGGCGCCTGATCCCAACACGCTTTTCAGTGGAATCAAAACTCTACCGCCGGCCCACGTGCTGAAATTTGCAAACGACCGCATCGACATCAGCGAATGGTGGGACGTTTCTTTTGACCAGATAGACGAGGGGCGCAGCGAAGCGTGGTGGCAGGAACGCGTACTCGAAACGCTCGACCGCACGGTCAACATGGAAATGGTGGCGGATGTGCCGCTCGGTTCGTTTCTCTCCGGCGGCGTCGATTCCTCGGGCATCACGGCGATGATGAAGCGCCACAGCAACGGCCGACGCGTTTCCACCTACACCGTGGGGATCGAAGCAGAAGACCTTCGTTACGACATTATTCCTGACGACGTGAAGTGGGCGCGGCGAGTGAACCAACATCTCGATACCGATTATCACGAGATCATGCTCAAGCCTTCGGTGGCGGAACTTTTGCCAAAGCTGGTCTATCACATGGATGAGCCGCCCATCGACATGGCCATTCCCAGTTTCCTGGTTTCCCAGGCAGCGCGCGAAACCCTAACCGTGATGCTATCGGGAATGGGCGGCGACGAAGTGTTTGCCGGTTATCCGCGGCAACTGGCGATGAAGTTTGCCGCCTTGCTCGATCCGGTGCCATCGCTATTGCGCCAGCCGTTACTCAAAACCATCGAAGGCGCACTGCCGGGCGGATTGCCGGGACGACTGACGGC
>JANMVC010000373.1:0-6985 GCA_031392315.1 Pyrinomonadaceae bacterium
CGCGAGCGGTTGATCGCGAAGGGTCGGGAGCGGGTGAAGTGTTTTAGTTGGGACAAGACGGTATCTCAGACCATGGAGATTTACCGCGAAGTAAGTGGAAACTCCGGGCACTCGAGACGAAATTAAGATGAGCTTCGAGAAGATCACCATCGTCACGCCTTCCTACAACCAGGGCCGTTTCCTGGAGCAAACGATCCTGTCTGTCATTGGCCAGCGGTATCCTGATTTGGAATACATCATCATGGACGGGGGGAGCACAGACAATAGCGTCGAGATCATTAAGAAATACGAGCGCCACCTCGCCCACTGGGAAAGTGAAAAGGATGGAGGTCAGGCTCACGCCCTCAATAAAGGCTTCGCGCTCGCTACCGGAACCATCTACGGCTGGCTCAACTCTGACGACTTCTATCTGCCCGGCACGCTGTCCTTCGTTGCTGAACGGCTTGACTCGCGGAAGCCGGAACTATTGTTTGGCAACTGCCTGCACTTCGTCGACGATCAGCCACACGCCTATGGCAGCGATGTTCGCCGCGAGCACGCAGAGAGAGATTTGCGACTCGCCGATTACATCATCCAGCCAAGCAGTTTCTGGACCCGCGAGTCGTGGCTAATGGCCGGAGTCCTCGACGAATCGTTGCACTTCGGCTTTGACTGGGAATGGTTCATACGCGCAATGAAAGCTGGGGTAGCCTTCTCGCCGGCAGACAGATACCTCTCCGCATATCGAATCCATGGCGAACATAAGACCGGAATCGGTGGCGACAAACGCCGTGTCGAGCTGGCATCAATCTACGGGCGGCATGTCGGCTCAAACTATGAGCAACTGTTTCTGCGTTGCCGCACGCGCCCAAAGCTCGCATTCAGTCGTAAGTGGCTATCCCTTTTGCGGCTTTCAAAGTTTGAGCCCGCCCTACTCAAAGCTATTTTTCCCGGTTTGTTTCGTGGCTTCAGGCAAAACGAGATTCGGGATATGATGACAATGCTGTAATTCGTTCGAGAATTCCTGATCACCAATCGATAGGCTTTGATGTCCGATAAAACGCGACTCAAGCGGCTCGTTGGCTTTTCCCGACCTTGCAAGGCCGGGCTGAATTCGTACCGGCTCTACGCGTCGACAGCACTACTAACCAGGCATAGAAAGGCAGATCACATCAAGTGAAGAAGGCTTTGATCACAGGCATTACCAGACAGGACGGCTCCTATCTGGCCGAGCTGTTGCTCGAAAAGGGCTACGAAGTGCATGGCATTATCCGGCGTGCATCAACATTCAATACTGGTCGCATCGATCATCTCTATAAAGATCCGCACATCAACGACGTGCGTCTATTCTTGCACTATGGCGATATCGCCGATTCGACCAATCTCATAAAACTGCTTTATCGAATTCAACCCGATGAGGTCTACCATCTCGCGGCGCAGAGCCACGTGCGCGTCAGTTTCGACATTCCCGAATACACTGCCGACGTCACCGGACTAAGCACGATTCGAATCCTCGAAGCTATTCGCGAGACCGGCGTAAAGTCGAAGTTTTACCAGGCGAGCAGTTCGGAGATGTTTGGCAAAGTACACGAGGTGCCGCAGCGCGAAACTACGCCCTTCCACCCGCGCAGCCCTTACGGTGTGGCGAAGGTCTATGCACATTGGGCGACGGTCAACTACCGCGAGTCGTATGATCTGTTTGCCTGTAGCGGCATTCTTTTCAACCACGAAAGCCCTCGCCGCGGGGAAACCTTTGTGACCAGAAAGATCACACGCGCTGTTGCGCGCATCAAAGCCGGGCAGCAAAAGAAACTGTACCTGGGCAACCTGGATGCGAAGCGTGATTGGGGTTACGCCAGGGAATACGTGGAAGCAATGTGGTTAATGCTGCAGCAGGAGCAGCCGGACGATTATGTGATCGCGACGGGGGAAACGCATTCGGTTGAGGAGTTTTTGACCGAGGCCTTCTCGCAAGTCGACCTGGATTGGCACGACTACGTGGAGCTCGATCCTAAATATTTGCGACCGGCGGAAGTTGATCTGCTGATTGGAGATGCCTCGAAGGCGAAGCTGGCTCTTGGCTGGGAACCAAAAGTATCTTTCAAAGAACTGGTGCGACTGATGGTCGAGGCAGATGTGGCGATGGTCGGGCGCCCGGAGCACGAGGTTTTCGGCGACACTGACCGCGCCGGCGCTGTGTCAGGGAAGTAAAACGGGAGGACATCTGAGCGACAGCTTTCCTTACAAACGGATAGTAGTTACCGGCGGCGCAGGATTTCTCGGGCGTTTCATAGTCGCTCGGTTGCAGGGCTTTGAAGGTGTTGAAGTGTTTGTGCCTCGCAGTGTCGATTATGACCTCATTAACGCGTCTGACATTAAACGACTTTTCTCGGAAACGCAGCCGGACCTGGTGATACACCTGGCCGCAGTAGTTGGCGGTATTGGCGCGAATCAAAAGAACCCCGGAAAGTTTTTTTACGAGAACTTGATGATGGGCGTCCAGCTTATCGAACAGGCGCGACTCTCGAACGTGCGGAAGTTTGTGGCCCTCGGCACTGTCTGCGCCTATCCAAAATTTACGAACACCCCGTTTAGTGAACACGACCTCTGGAACGGCTACCCGGAAGAAACGAACGCGCCTTATGGCCTCGCCAAAAAGATGATGCTGGTGCAGTCGCAGAGTTACCGCCAGCAGTATGGGTACAACTCGATCTTCCTGCTTCCGGCCAACCTTTATGGGCCGGGTGATAACTTCGATCTCGAAAGCTCGCATGTAATTCCAGCGCTCATACGAAAGTGTGTTGAAGCCCGCGAGCAGGGGGCGGCCTTCGTCGAGGCCTGGGGAACAGGCAATGCCTCCCGTGAATTTCTTTACGTCGAGGACTGCGCTGAGGGAGTCATGCGCGCGGCTGCCCGATACAACGAGAGCGAACCGGTCAACATCGGCACCGGCAGTGAGATCAAGATTTCAGAGCTGCTGCAACTGATCGCACGCCTTACTCGCTTCGAAGGCGACATTCGGTGGCAGAGCGATAAGCCCGACGGTCAACCGCGCCGGCGACTCGACGTGTCGCGGGCGATCGAGAAATTTGGATTCCGAGCCGAGGTGCCGCTGGAAGAAGGCTTGCGGCGAACTATCGAATGGTATGAAACCGCCCGGCTCACTGCTGCCGCCGGCGAAGAATCCGCAGCCGGACCTGAAAAAGAGTTGCAGGCATCACTACGTTCCTGACGTCTGACTGCAACCATGAATCCGAAGCTCAGCATTATCACGCCCTCCTTTAACCAGGCCCAGTACTTAGAAGAGACTATTCTTTCGGTTCTCCAACAAAACTACGCGCCTCTGGAATTCATTATCATCGACGGCGGGAGCACGGACGGCAGCGTCGAGGTGATCCACAAGTACGAAAGCCAGATCTCCTATTGGGTGAGCGAAAAGGATCGCGGGCAGGCACATGCGTTGAACAAGGGCCTGGAGCGCGCGACAGGTGATCTGGTTGCCTATCTGAATAGCGATGACCTTTATCTTTCTGGTGCCTTCTCAAGCGTTGTCGAATATTTCAACGAACATCCAGAATGCGAATGGCTCTGCGGCGACACGCTGATGTTTGGAGCGGGGCGAAACGACGAGGTCGTCTCCGCCGACGTACCGCGGTCAGCGGCGCACGCGCTGTCGTGGGCCTACACCGCTCCACAGCCGGGAATGTTTTGGAAGCGTGAGCTCTTGAGTGAAGGATTTGCTGAACAATGGCGCTATTGCTTCGATCACGAATTGTATGTGCGGCTCTTGCTTGCGGGCCACACGTGCGATCACCTGCCGGTAACTCTGGCGGCTTACCGGTTACACCCTACCAGCAAGACTGTCGCGGAAGGCGACCTGTTCGACCGCGAGTTTGATCAAATAGCCGAGGTCTACGAACCTCAACTAAGTGGTAGTGGCCGTCGTTGGTGCGCGTCTACGCGTCTGTTGCGAGCGTCGTTTGAGGCGAGTCGAGCTGGCCGGCGAGGCGCCGCCGCGAGTGGTCTCTTCCATGCGTTAATGGTTCATCCTGAGAGCGTGGCGGCGCGACCTTTTTGGGGATGCTTCCGCCAACTATTGCAATCCAGGAGTAAGAACTTAGATAGTTAAAGGAGAGGGTTCTCGTAAAGACCAACTCCGAGACTTCACACTGAAATGCATTATCACTTAATTGGAATCTGCGGCACCGCGATGGCCGCGTTGGCCGGAATGCTGCAAGCGCGCGGGCATCGCGTGACGGGTTCCGATGAAAATGTTTACCCGCCAATGTCTACTATGCTCGCGTCGCTGGGGATTTCCGTGCACCAGGGTTATCGCGCGGCGCATTTGGAATCACAACCCGACTGCGTAATCGTTGGCAACGCTATTCCGCGCGGCAACGCTGAACTGGAAGCGGCGCTCAATCTCAAGCTGCTCTATCGTTCGCAGGCTGAGGTAGTCAAAGAGGAATTCATCCGCGGCCGCCGCTCGCTCGTCGTCGCCGGCACACATGGCAAGACAACCACGACCAGCATCGCGGCCTGGTTGATGGATCAAGGCGGGCTTGATCCTTCGTTTCTGATTGGCGGCGTAGCGCAGAATTTTGGCGTCAGCTTCCGCGTCGCCGCTAGCGACTACTTCATCATCGAAGGCGACGAATACGACACGGCATACTTCGACAAAGGTCCGAAGTTTATGCACTACCTTCCGGAGATCGCGATCGTTAACAACATCGAGTTTGACCATGCCGACATTTACAACGACCTCGCCGCCGTCAAACTTGCCTTTCGCCGGCTAATGAATTTGGTGCCGGCAAACGGAAGACTAATTGCCGGTTGGGACAGTGAAAACGTGCGCGAGGTGGTGGCCTCAATGGGCCCGAAGCTATTTACGCAGGTCGAAACTTTCGGTACGCATGAAGATGCAAAGTGGAGAATCTCCGAGACTGATTTTTCGGGAGCGTTAAGCGCGTTCACCGTGACGCGCGAAGGCGAGGCGTGGGGCCGGTTTGAAACACCACTCATCGGCGACTTCAATTTGCTCAATTGCCTCGCAGTGATTATCGCTGCCGATGCCTGGGGCGTTCCACGCGCAACCATCGCCGATGCGCTTCGTAGTTTTAAGAACGTGCGGCGGCGGGCTGAAATACGAGGCGAGGAACGCGGAGTCACCGTTATTGACGACTTCGCGCATCATCCTACCGCCGTGCGCGAGACGCTGCGCGGTTTGCGTAATCGCTATCAGGGACGCCGCCTAATCGCAGTGTTTGAGCCACGCTCGTGGTCGTCGCGTCTGGCAGTCTTTCAGGACGACTACGCTGCGGCATTTGCCTCCGCTGATTACGTGGTGATCGCGAGCGTGTTCGACAGCCAGAAAGTTTCCGAGAAAGGCCAGTCTCTCAATACCGCGCAACTCATCGACGCCATCTCAGCACAAGACAAGCCTGCTTTTGCGCTTCCCGACGCTGACGCGATCATTTCCCATTTGCTGCCGCAGCTTAAGCAAGGCGATGTCGTGGCCATAATGTCCAACGGCGGCTTCGGTGGAATTCACGAGAAGCTACTGGCAAAACTGAAAGACTGAGCTAGGCAGACGGAGCACTCGGAGGAATTTCCGGCTGCTCGCGAGCTACCAGGAGCGGCTTTGGAATACTTTTGAGATCTTCGATCCTTCCTGGAGCAACTTCAATCCGCGAGGTGAGCACGCGTCGAATTCTTTGCGGCAAGAACTTTGCCGCGACCAGCGCAGCCGCGCCGACCAGTTCCACCACATCACCACCGCCTGCCCAGTGTTCACGCACAACCTTTGGATCGGTTCGCTCCATCAGTCTGAGTAGTGTGAGTGCGATCAGGTAGACATCGTCGATCTGGCCGATGAAAGGAAGCATGTCCGGGATCAGATCGAAAGGAACGATTGCATAGACGATGGCTCCGGCCACCATTGCGCGTTCCGCTGTGGGCACGCGCGAATCGGTCAATAGGCGCGCACAGAGCAACAGTAGGTTGGGAATTATGAGCAGCAGGTTTTTTGCTCGGCTTCTGACTTGAAGAGCAGACATTGGGACTCCTGGAAACTCGAACAAACTGATACTAGGTGGATTCAACTTGGAAGTACAACACATCGATATCGATTAGAAAACAGCATCTGTGGCTCTTTTCTCATTCACACCCGGCTTCAGCCAGGTGACCCAGAGCGCTCCATCAAACTGGGAAACCGTTTAAACGGTTTCCGGTTTCTCGGCAACATCGCCACCTGGCTAAAGCCAGGTGTGAATAAGACGGGTTGCTAATAACCGCTTCGCAACTAACAGCCTCGTTGCAGTTCAAACTTGAATCCATGCTTGAAGGTCCACTAAAGTTATCACGACTTCACTTGTGGCAGTAGCCTGTGCGTCAGTGAGGGCGAATCCGCTGGAGCCCCCGCGCTCCTAATCGTCCGGCTACTGCCCTCCCGCTTGTTCTCTCCTCCCGACTTCGCTAGACTCCCCTTCTCGTACAAACCGACTTCCGAATCCGAGACTATGGACATTCTCGAACGCATCCGCCAGCGGGCTGGCGCCAAACTCCAACACATCGTCTTGCCCGAGGGAAACGATCCGCGCACGGTCGTAGCGGCTGGCATCTGCGCCCGCAACCGCCTGGCACAAATAACGCTGCTGGGAGATGAAGCGACGATTCGCGCCACGGCGCAGCAGCAGCAAGTGGATCTCGGCGGCGTTCAAGTGATTGACCACCGGCGCGCACCCGACTTCGAGAAGATGGTCTCGATCTTTCACGAGATGCGTCGCGCCAAAGGCCTGATGTCCGGCGAAGCCCACACGCTGATGTCCGATCCACTCTATTACGGAAATCTCATGGTGAAGCTGGGCAAGGCGGACGGTTCGGTGGCGGGTGCAACTAATACCACCTCGCATACAGTTCGCGCTGCCCTTCACTGCATCGGCGTACGTCCTGGTTTCAAGCTCGTGTCCAGCTTTTTTCTTATGGCCTTGAAGGACCCAGCCTTCGG
>JANMVC010000388.1:0-5229 GCA_031392315.1 Pyrinomonadaceae bacterium
GACGATGTACCCGGTTAAGACTCGCCTGCCGAAAGGCACGACAATTCGCGAGCCGGCACGCGCGAGGCGGCCCATCGCGGGAGGGAGGCGGTAGAAGAATGTCAGCGAGACATGAACTGGCACAGCCACCTCGGCATACTGTGGCGCAAGCGAGTCAGCCGAAATTGTCCGCGTCGTCGTTTGAATTGTTTCCGGGGAAAGTTCCGAGGCGTGTGGCACGGGAAAGAAGGTAACGCGAATTGAGAATTTGCAAAAGTCAGGGCAAGTCTTTGATGTCAGTTATCAGTTACTCCGCTTGCGAGTAGCGTCGAGGTAGTCGCGCACCATTTTCAGGTCGGCCCACGTTTCCTTCTTTTTTGAAGGGTCGCGAAGCAGATAGGCTGGATGAAATGTGGGCATAACTTTTGCGCCCTGATAATCCTGAAATTGCCCGCGCAGCTTGGTGATGCCGATCTTCGTGTCCAGCAGATTTCGCATGGCGGTGTTGCCCAGCACTACGATCACTTCAGGACGGACGGCGGCGATTTCACGAAGCAGGAAGGGTTTGCACATTGCAGCTTCTTCCGGCGTCGGCGGCCGGTTGGCGGGAGGGCGGCAACGGTTAACATTTCCAATCAAGACTTCCTCGCGCTTGAACCCTATCGCTTCGATGATCTTCGTTAGCAATTGGCCTGCACGTCCTACGAACGGACGCCCTTGCGCATCTTCGTCAGCGCCCGGCGCTTCCCCTACGAACATCAGCCGCGCTCCATGGTTTCCATCGGTGTGGACGATATTTGTTCGATCCTGATGGAGAGGGCAGCGGGTGCAGTTGCCGATATCCGCCCAAATCTGCGCGAAAGTTTCAAAGGACTTCGTGAACGTCGCCGCCGGCGGAGTTAGGTCGCCAAAGAGAGCTGGAGCCGCCGGAGTTATGCCTTGTAGTGGATCGTTCTGAACTGGCTCCGCCATCACGGCCGAGACTCTTGCGAATAAAGGTACGGGCGGCTGCGGCGAAGTTGAGCTAACGGGCGGTCCCACGCGGAGCGAAGTGGCTTCAATATTCTCCACTCCCAGTTCATGGAAGTAGGACAGTTGCTCGCGCGCATTCTGCATCAATGAGGCGAGTTCGCCGTTAAGCGGGTCAGTTTCCATTTCGTTCAAACAGTCGGTAAGCGGCGTTGGAAAAAGTTCAGTTAACGTGTCCGCCGGATCAGCCCGAAGCTGCGGCCCCTGGCGCCGCTGACGGGGATGACTGATTTCGAGATCGCAAGCGTACCACTTCGTCCAGAATGATGTCTGCGACGTTGGTCTTTGCGATCAGCGGAACATGAATCGGCGCCTGGCTGTTTCTACTGAGAATGGTGACTTCATTCGTGGCGGCATCAAAACCGACGCCTTCGCGAGTGATGTCGTTTGCGACTATCGCATCGATATTCTTGCTGTTTAGTTTTTCGCGCGCGTTGGCCAGGACATTCTCGCTTTCTGCGGCAAAACCAATCACTAGTAATCCGTCCTGCTTTGCGGCTGCAACTGCGCGAAGAATGTCTTTCGTGCGCTCGAGTTCCAACGATAGCGACGAAGAAGTCTTCTTGATCTTTTGCGGGGAATGCTGGACCGGACGATAGTCGGCGACGGCCGCAGAGCCAATAAAGATCGATGCCCGCGGAAGTTCGTTCATCACTGCCGAATGCATCTCCGCGGCAGAGTAAGCGCGGATCAAGGAAATGCCGGAGGGGACTGGGGCGGTGGTGGCGCCGGCCACGACTGTTACACGTGCGCCACGTTTCGCGGCGGCTTCGGCCAGCGCGAATCCCATGCGGCCGGAAGAATTGTTAGACAGGAAGCGCACGGGATCGATTGCTTCCCGGGTGGCGCCTACCGTCAGCAGCAAGTGCTCGTTCGCTAGATCTTTTTGGGCTCTGACGCCTAAACCCCTCAGTATTTCCAGGGCTGCGGCGACGATCTTCTCAGGTTGGCTGAGCCGTCCCGGACCTACTGTTCCGCAAGCCATTTCGCCTTCATCGGGATCGATAACATGGACGCCGTCGGAGCGGAGCAGCTCCAGATTCCGCTGAGTGGCCGGATGATGCCACATAGTAGTGTTCATGGCCGGAGCGATCAGGATGGGTGCATTTGCCGCCAGATAGGTCGAAGTTAGGAAGTCGTCGGCTACGCCATTAGCAAACTTGGCGATGATGTTCGCAGTTGCGGGTGCGACGAGAAGCAGGTCGACTGATTGGGAGAAGGTTATGTGTGCGATCGGATCGGGATTGTCTGGCGCGTAGTCATCAACGATAACGTGAGATCCCGAAAGTGCTCGGAAGGTCAGGGGTTGGATAAACTCGCAGGCTCGCTTGGTCATCGCAACCCGCACGATGCAGCCTGCGGATTGCAGTCCTCGCAACACTTCAGCCGCTTTATATGCCGCAATCCCGCCGCTAATTCCTAGCGCCACTTTCTTCGCGGCGAAGGGGACGTCGCCAGAGTCTTGAGCCATACGCTTACCTTAAATTAAAGATCAATGTAACATTGCTGAAACAAGCACGCAACGGAGGCTTCCGCGAGACTTGGTAGAATCCATCTACCATCGCCAGCGCTCTAAATCGATGTTTTGCAGCAGCCTGAAATACGTCTAAGAAAGACCGATTCCGACATGAACTCCCGAACATGGATTAGCCACCTCCTTGTGGTCGTCTTCATTCTGATGGCCGGAAGTGCTGCTTCCGGCCAAACCAGCATTGACGAAGGCCAGTTTGGTCCAGTGGTTCGCGCTTACCTCGGATACCTCCGCAATGAGCAGGAAGTAGTGGACGATCGGGCAAGTCGTCATGAGGTGAACCGTGCATACTACCGGCGGAATTCGAACCGGATCCGTGCCCTTCGTCAGATGGCGATGCGGATTGCAAACGACACTCAAAACGATTATTTGCCGGAACTGGAAGCCGTAGCCAGCGATGAGTTTCGGTTGATCCTCGAACGGCCTCCGCGTTCGGAGTCACTAAGGATAGGCGAAGTCTTGCAAACCACTTTTCGCTATCTGGGAGTTGTGCGAACGGGCGAGCCGTTTTACGTCTTTGCGCGTCTCGACCCCTACGAGCAGTCGGAGCTTATGGAAAGCACTCAGATCGCTCCGGAGAATGAGACGCTTTCGGTTTCCGAACCTGCCAGAAGCAGGCCGATCACGCGTGCTCGACGCGTCACAACGCCTGAATAGACCAATCTTTTGCGAGACGGCTTAGGTTGGTGGTAGCCACTCACGTGGCGTGCGTCGGCTACTCGGAATGGCGCAATGCCCGAAAGTCCATTCAGCTTCAGACCCAGAGGCGAAGCTCGAGATGGAAAATCTCGGATCTTTCGGTTCCGGGGCCAGAAAAGGGTAGACTCTCGGCGCTGTCTGGTGTTATCTTCACTGCCAACGGAAAAAAGCACAATTTCGTTGCAAAGTCACCCAAATGGCTGTTGACAGAGTGCCTTCATTCATGTAATAACAGCCCGGTGTTTATGCTTTGTAGACGGTATTTTGAGTTTTAGTCGTTGCCCTTATTGAGGTGAACAAGGTTAAAAACCTGCGCCTCTCATAAGATCGAAGGCCATCTCGCCAAATCAAGAAATTGTTTCAATTTACGGGAGGAACGTTAATGATCAGCAAAACTTGGAGCCGCAAACCAATAGCGGCCTGTGTGGCAGTTGCCATTTTGAGTGTTTACTCGATGGTGGTATTGGCTTCGCCCGCAGCGAAAGCTCCATCCGGACAGTTGTCGGTAACCGGCCAGGTCACGGTCAACGGTGAGAACACCGTTTCCGGCGGCACGGTGTTTTCGGACAGCTTAATTACAACCGCCGATAAGAGCAACGCGACTGTTAATCTTAGCAAGTTGGGCCGCGTCGATTTGGCAGCCAGCTCGAACTTGAAGTTGAGCTTCACGGAAAAGAGCCTGATGGGCTTGCTCGACAATGGTAGTGCTCACATCTCAACTGTGGCCGGCATCGCGGTTAACATTACAACCAACGATGGCGTGGTGGTGGTTGACGGAAGTCAGGCAACTGCGTTCACCGTTAGCGTGGTGAAGGGTGTCACGTCGCTGACCACTCATTCTGGCGTCGCCGAACTCCGCGAGGGAAATTCTGTGAAGCAGGTTGCCGCAGGCGAAAGCGCCATGGCCGGTACGCCTGATGCTAAGACCGATCCCGGCGATGACGACGATAAGTTGAACGGTGGGGAATTGGCTGCCCTATTGATTCTCGGTGCGGGTGCGGTTGCCGGAATCTTGTATGCAGCGATGCACGACAATGACTTGAACTTTGGTGGCAGCGTAGTTGTTGTCAGCCCGTCGAAGTAAGTCATCGAGCGCTTTGTTTACAAAAACACTGTAGCGCCGCTTTCTGGCGCCGCGGTCAAATATGCACAACCTTGCGGGTCACGCGATAAACGTCGTGTTTGACCCGCAAGGTTTTAATATGGACGGTTCGCGAACCTCCAGGGAAATCTGAATGCACATTGCAGTTATTGGCACCGGTTACGTCGGATTAGTGACGGGTGCTTGTTTCGCCGAGTTTGGCGTGGATGTAATCTGCGTAGACGTGGATGCCGCCAAGCTTGAGCGGCTGTCGGCGGGTGAGATGCCGATTTATGAGCCGGGCCTCAAGCAGGTAGTAACCAAGAACATGCAGTCGGGCCGGCTGCGCTTCACGACCGACATTAAACAAGCGGTCGAGCAGGCTTTGGTTATTTTCCTGGCAGTAGGTACGCCGCCAAAATCGGATGGCTCACCTGATCTTAGTTTCGTCGAGGCTGCCGCCGGCTCGGTGGCGGAACACATGAATGGTTACAAGGTGATCGTAACCAAATCTACGGTACCCATTGGCACCGGGGAGCGGATCCGCAAGCTGATTCGGGAACGTCAGAAGTCTCCGCTTCAGTTTGGAATAGTCTCCAATCCGGAGTTTCTGCGCGAAGGAGCAGCAATCAACGATTTCATGCGGCCCGACCGGGTGGTGATTGGCAGCCGAGACGAGGAAGCAATTGCGATCATGCGCGATCTCTACCGTCCTCTCTACCTGATTGAAGCGCCCTTCGTCGTGACCTCTCTTGAAGCCGCTGAACTTACGAAGTATGCTGCAAACTCATTTCTTGCTACGAAAATTACGTTCATGAATGAAATCGCCCGCCTTTGCGAGCTGATGGGTGCGAATGTAGACATGATACGCAAAGGGATGGGCAGCGATGATCGAATTGGCCGGCGTTTC
>JANMVC010000394.1:0-9457 GCA_031392315.1 Pyrinomonadaceae bacterium
CGGTCGCTGGCGGAGCAGCGGGATTTTGTGGGGGCCTACAATGCTTTCCGGCAGGCGTATGGCTACGATCCGGTCAACGAGTTGGCGGTTTCGGAGATGGAGCGGATGCTTCATTTGCAACGCGTGAAGGAAGGACAGAACGGCCTTAATGGCAGTCCCGCGAAGACGGGAGAGCCGCAGCAGGGAAGCCTCGGCGCTCCTGCGCAGCCTCAGGAAGCTACGCCGCCACCGCCGCGATCGCCTGAAGTTTTGCGCGTAGTTACTTTCAGCGGCGATCTCAAATCGTACATCCGCACGCTGGCCGAGCAACTTAACCTCAATGTTATTTTCGATCGCCAGTCGTTTGTGCAACCGAAGACAATTGATATCAATCTGCGAGACGTCACTACCTCGCAAGCGCTCGACTATATTTTTCTCCAGGAAGGTTTGTTTTTCCAGAAGTTGAGCCGTCGCACCATCGTGGTAGCTGACCAGACGCGCCGGCCTCAGTATCAGCAACTTGTCCTGCGCACTTTCTTTCTCGCCAATTCAGAGCCGGAAAAAGCAAAGGTACTAATTGGCCAGGCGATACCTCCGTCAGTGGGACGTCCGCAAACAATCGTGGTGGCCGACAAAGACACGAACAGTTTGACCGTGCGCGATACGGCGGAAAACGTGCGGCTGATTGGCGAGCTGCTGCAAAGCATCGATAAGGATCGCGCCGAAGTTGTGATGGACGTGAACATCTATGAGGTTTCCAAGACTGACTTGATGCAGTTTGGCAATCAGCTCGGGGATACAACGTCGCTGACTTCGCTGGGAGGCGTGCGGTCCTCGGGGACGACGTTTGGCGGGTTGGCTCGGGCGCTGTCAACAGGGGCAACGGCCGTCGCACTGCCGGGATCCTTTGGCGCAGCGTTGGTGCTGCCGGCCTCGCAGTTTCAAGCTCTCCAGAGCAAGAGCAACACGAAGCTGATCGCTTCAACTCAGGTCCACGCTTTTAACGGTGAAGAGTCGACCGCGCGTATCGGCCAGCGCGTTCCGGTGCAAACTGCCCAGGCCTATCCGTTTGGCGTGCAGACGGGCACAACCACCACTCCGAACACAGGATTCCCCAGCGGTGGCTTTCCCGTGATCAACTACGAACCAACCGGTCTGACCTTGAAGTTTACGCCGCAGGTGTTTCCCAACCACGACGTGCAAGTGAAGATGTCGATTGAATCGAAAGACGTGCTGGGCGCAAGCACTTTGACGCCGACGTTTACGGAACGAACGATCACCGGCACAGCGCGCGTGCAGAATAATCGCACCATGATGCTGGCCAGCGTTTCGCAGGATGTGCATACCACCGGACGGCGCGGTTTGCCGATTCTGGGATTGATTCCAGTCCTGGGTCGGCTGTTCACCGCGCCCACGCGTGACGATCGCCGGATCGATATTGTGATCGCAGTCACTCCGCGCGTGTTGCGCGCGCCGGCAATCACGCCGCGCGATGAAGAGATGCGACCCAGCGGCACGCTGCAGTCGCCGACGACTGGTTCGCTCGAAGCAATGCTGCGCGAGTCGGATCGTGAAGAACAGTTGGCGGAATGGAAACTCCAGCAGCAGAACGCCGCGACTGCCAGGGCTGCGGCGGCGCAACCGGCTGCGCTTCCGACCATGGTTCCGGCTGCGGTTTCAGTGAACCCTGCACCTGCGGTCCAAACTGTTGCGGCAGACACGAGCGTGGCGAAAAACACAGCGACGGTGGCGCAGCACTCGCCGAGGCCGTCTCAGGCGAGCGGGGTAAATTCAGCTGCCGAAGAGTTGCCGTCGTTTGTGCCCGCGCCGAAATCGTTGGTTAGCAATCGCGGGGCGGCGGAGGTTGCCGCGGTGAATACTAATGCGAGTCTCAATGGCGACGCGCGTGCCGTGCTGACAAGTTTGTCGAGTTCGAGTGCGCCGGCGCCGATTGAAAATATTGTCCGCCCGTCAGCCGGCAGAGTCGCTCAGGTTACTCTGACACCCGGCGATCAGGAGATCAGGGTTGGTGAGAAACGGCAGTTTGCAATCGAACTCAAGTCGGATGTCTCGCTGGCCATGGCAATGTTGGCGCTGCGTTTCGATCCAAAGGTCGTTAAGATCAATTCGGTGTCGGCGGGAGCTTTGCTGGGCCAGGGTGATGCTAAAACTGCGTTGCCGAGTCTCGCTCACTCAGTGGACCCATCGGGCGTTTGCCTGATTTCGATTTCCAGTCTGAATGGGGCGGCCGCGATCAAAGGTGCAGGAACGCTGGTGTTCATCGAGATCGAAGGCGTTGGGGTTGGCGATGCCTCGTTCGTATTCGAGAAAGGCGCCATGCATTTGGTGGCTACGGACGCGCGCGACGTGATGCTTGATGCGATTGCGGCGCGGGCGATTGTGAAGCAGTAAGAAGGTGAGTTTCCTGCAGGCACATAACGTTATCAATGTAGGGGCACGGCATGCCGTGCCCCTACCTGTAAGAGGAACCGGGCTCTCCAGGGGGCGGCGCGGATTTACGCTGATTGAACTAGTCATCACCGTCACGGTGCTCTCGATTCTGACGCTGGGCGTGGTGCCATTGATGAAGCTTTCCGTCAAGCGGCAGAAGGAAGAACGGCTCAGATCGGCGTTGCGCGAGATGCGCACGGCGATTGACGAGTTTCACCGCGATACCGCGCAGATGGTTTGCACCGGAGCGTCGACGGGCAGCCAACCGCCGCCAGGGTATATTGATCCGCGCAGCAAGGTCGTAATTTCCGACTGCACAATTTTCGGCGTTGACAATCCGGACCGATTTCCACCCGACCTCGAAACTTTGGTGGGCGGAGTTAACGTAATCCCGCGCGCCGGCATGGGCGGGGGACGCGGCGAAAGAGACGTGGACGCGACCCAGGTGGGCGGTCAATTGTCCACCAAGAAAAAGGTCTACCTCCGGGCGATTCCGATTGATCCGATGACCGGCGAAGCCGAATGGGAATTCCGTTCTTGTTACGACGCCGCCGACTCCGGCTCGTGGGGCGGGGAAAATGTTTTTGATGTACGTTCGAAGTCGAAGGACACAGCATTAAATGGCGAGAAGTATAGTGACTGGTAAAACGCAGACGGCAGACGGCAGGCGGCAGACGGCAGCAATCGGAGAAGCCGCCACCGCACGTCCTGCTGTCTGCCGTCTGCCCCTGCCGACTGGTTTCACGTTGCTCGAGCTGATGATCGTCATCACCGTCATCATCATTCTGGCGGCGGTGGCACTGCCGCAGTATCAAAAAACAATTCTGGCCACTCGCGAAGCGGTGCTGCGAGATGATCTGTATAAGCTGCGCACGCTGATTGACCAATTTGCTACGGACAAACAAAAGCTGCCGCAGTCGCTCGAAGATTTGGTTTCCGAGGGCTACATGCGTGAGCTGCCGAAGGATCCGATGACCGGACAGGCGGATTGGGCCGTCACCACTGGCGAAGATCCAAACTCGACCAAGGGTGAACAGGGCGTTACTGATGTCCACAGCTCTTCCGCTGATACGTCGTCGGAGGGCACGCCGTATTCCGAATGGTGATTGCGGATTGCTGAATGCGGCTGTCTGAATGCTTGTACTCAAGAGGTAGCGTTGACGCGTAAACGAAATCAACAATCAGAAATCCGCAACCCGCAATCGTAAAATGCCTAACCCCATATCAAAATTAATTAACCCCTGGTATCCGTCAACCGCGGTCGGTTTCGAAAGAGGACTGGCGACGATGGTCCAGCTCGAACGCGGTCGCGGCGGCTCCAGCAGTTTGCGACGCGCAGCCACGGTGGCGCTGCCGGATTCGCTGATCGTTCCCAGCTTCGATGATCAAAACATTTCTGATCCAGTCGAGCTGCGGGCCGCGCTTTCGGAACTGGCGACCAGCGCCGGGCTGCTGCAGCAGAAACGTTGGTCGGTGGCTTTGCCCGATGGCGTCAGCCGGACGTTGATTCTGACGCTGGATTCCGCGCCCGGCTCAAAGAGCGAACTCGAGGAAGTGTTGAAGTGGAAAGCGGAACGTGGTTTCAGCGCCGCGCTTGAGGATTTGTCACTTTCGCGCGAACGGCTTTCGCCGGACAACCAGGGCAGAGATCGCTATCTGGTGGTCGCGGCTCGCGCTTCGATCCTCGCCGAGTATCAGGACGTTTTGCAGTCGCTTGGCTGGCGCGCCGGCTTGATCCTGCCGCGGCACATGGGCGAGGGCCAATGGTTAACGGCAAATGGATCTTCAGGCGACGCTTTGTTGCTGAGTTCGTCCGCCGGTGGCTTAACCGCGGTCGTGTTTCGTGGCAAACAACCGCTGATAATCAGAACGGTTTCGTGTGAGCCGGCGGAATGCGAAGACGAGCTGTACCGGTTGTTGCTTTTCTATCGCGATCGGCGTGGAGGCGAAGCCGAGAAAATGGGTCAGGCGCTGTCGCGGGTGCTGACGATTGGCGACATGATGGACAAAGATCGTTCGTGTGAAATAGTCAATGAAACGCTGGGAACGGATCTGCGCCCGCTGGCGGCGGCCGATCTTGGGTTGCAGCTTTCGACTAACGAATTGAGCTTTGACGCGATCGCGGCGCCGGCTGGGTTGGCGACCCTGGCGTGGCAGTAGAACAGTCGTCAGTCTCCAGTCGAACAGTCGTCAGTCTCCAGTCGACCAGTCGGCAGTCAAGAAGCCGAGCAGTCGGCAGTCGGCAGTCGGCAGCAAGAGACCTTGGACGCTAAACCTCAGACTGACTCCAGACTGAGACTTCTGACTTGGCAGACTCCGGGACTGGAAGACTCCAGACCGGCAAGTGCTTTTGAAACAATTTGATTTTCCCTTCGTAACACCCTGGCATCATGAATAGTTCCGCATCCCCCAAACTTCTGAGTTTTAGTGCAGCAAACGACCGCGATCTCGTGGCCAGCGCCGTGACCGGCATCGAAGGCGGTTTCGAAGAGCTCGTCAGGCGTTACCAGCGCCCCATCTCCGCCTACGTCTACCGCATGGTTGGAAATTATGAGACGGCGCTGGATCTCACTCAGGAAATTTTCATCAAGATTTATGGCTCGTTGGCGCGCTATCGTCCGGAGTTTAAGTTCTCCACCTGGATTTACAAGATTGCGCACAATGCGGCCATCGATCACCTGCGCCGCAGCTCGGGACGCGAGCGATCGCTCGTCGTCGGCAGCGATGGCGATCAATATGACCTGCCCATTGAAAGCGATGGATTGACTCCGGAGCAGCAAACCGAACGCGAAGAACGGCGAGTGGAAATTGAATCGGTCGTGCGTTCGCTGCCCACTGCCTATCGGGAACTGATCGTCCTGCGCCACTCGCAGGATCTCACTTACGAAGAAATTGTGGACGTGACCGGACTACCGCTGGGCACAGTCAAGAACCGGCTGTTTCGCGCGCGCGACCTGATGCGTCAGCAGTTTCTCAATCGAGGTATTACCGGAATCTGAGCCAGACCCGTGACCAGCAACAATCACATTTGCGAACCGGAACACATCGCCGCCTATATCGAAGGCGACCTCGATACTTCCGCGCGCATCGCGTTGGAAGAACACATCAAGCAGTGTGATCGTTGCGTTTTGGAACTCCAGGAACAGCGCCGGTTTATGTGTGAGCTGGATTCGGCATTTCGCAGTCCGCTCGAACTTGCAGTGCCCACAAACTTCGCCCAAGTGGTCGCAGTCCGTGCCGAGAGCGACATGAGAGGAGTCCGCAACGCAGCAGAGCATAAGCGGGCCCTGCAATTTTGTGTTCTTCTGGGATTGGCATCCTTTGTTCTGCTCGGCGCGGCAGCCAGCAAAGCTGAGATTGCCGGCGTGGCCTCGGCCATCAACCAGGCAGTGGGAATTTTGGGTTTGATTGCGAGAAGTGTTTACGAAGCCGCCGCGGGAATGGTCTCGATGGCCCGTCTCCTGATCAGAAGTTTCGTGTCTGCGTCACCCATCGTGGAAATATCCGGTCTGCTCGTTATCGCAGTAGCGGTAGGCTTGCTATCGCGTCTCATCATCCGCTATCACCGAGCGCGCCTGGTAGATTAGGCCTGAGCGCGATGTACACCGCTACCGCATCAATGGTGAATGACAGCGTCCGTCCCTTTCCATACCAACTCCCTTGCTTAAAATCTGTGTTAAGAGCCGGCCTTCTGCTCGCGTCGGTTTTGTTTTTTCTCAACATCTCGGCTGCCCAGGAAGCTCCGCAGGCAAAACCGACTGAAAGCCCCACCGTTGTAGAAGGTGTCAGCGACGCTACCGCCTACACCCTGGGCAGTTCACTGAGAATCAATGGCCGCGTGAAGGGCGCTATTGCCCTGGGTGGCGATGTGATTGTGCAGGGCATCGTCGAAGGAGACGTGGCGGCGATTGGCGGATCGGTGATTCAGCTCGACGGCTCGCGCATTGACGGCGACGTAATGGTGCTTGGCGGCACGTATCAACATGGCTCCAACGCCAGCGGTCGGAATCCCGCGAGCACGACTGTGATGTACGCCGGATACGAGCATGAGCTGCGCCACATGATGCGCTACCCTTCGGGCCTGCTGAAGCCAAATTGGTCGGCCGGCTACATCGGACTGCGGCTGGTTGCCATACTTTTCTGGTTTATCGTTTCGCTGGCCTTGACTGCGGCAACTCCGGGAACGATCAGCCGCGGGATTGCGCGTTTGCAGTTAGACCTGGGCCGCGTAGCGATCATCGGGTTTGTGGCGGCTATTGTGATTGGGGCGGGAGT
Source organism: Pyrinomonadaceae bacterium (assembly GCA_031392315.1). GTDB lineage: Bacteria > Acidobacteriota > Blastocatellia > Pyrinomonadales > Pyrinomonadaceae > PSRF01. The sequence continues at coordinate 6,706 of JANMVC010000394.1, forward strand.
ACCGTTTGGTTTGCGCTACCTGCCGTTTGCGATCGGGGTCCTGGTTGGCCTGATGGCTTTCCTGTTGATCCTGATCGCCGGCTTATTTGGGCGGGTCATTATTTACGCCGCGACCGGTCGTTGGCTACAGCGCAAGTTGTTCAGGGTGGGAAAAAACTCAGAGTCAGTGGCGCTGCTGTTGGGCACCACATTTTGGATTGTGCTTTCGTCGTTGCCATATATTTGGCCAATCGTGGTGGCCGTCGTTCTGGTTACGAGCCTGGGGCTGGCATTGACGGCGAAGTATCGGGTTGGTTGGGGGTCACGAGCGAAGCCTCATCAGGAAGCCAGCGCCTGAATAAAGTTAAATTCCAAAAAAGTTAGACGAAACGCAGCCCTTGCGCATCAAAAGCCTTTCCGTTTGGTGCCGGGGGGCGGAATTGTGCAACTTTTCAGGACACGAGGCGTGAAACTCAAGATTTGGCTCGTTCAGGTGGCTCTGCTAAAAACTTATCCATTAGAACATTCGTAGGTTTCAGCGCGTAACAAACAGGGATTAGCGACAGTGGTTGAAGTTGCGCCGCCACAAATCCAAGTTTTCATAAATTTAACTATTTTTTAGCTGATAGGAGACGTAATGAAGGCGTTGTTTTCTGCCATCGCACTGGGTTCAGTTTTAATGCTGTCCGCCCCGCTTGTTGACGCTCAGCCAACTCCAGGCGCGCCACAATCGGCCGACCCTTCGATCACACCCAATGGCGCGATTGGTGAAGTAAAAGTTAAAGACGTGGCTGGGAAGCAGTTGATCGTCAAGACCGACGCCGGATCGCTGGTCACCGTCGTATTGAACGACGCTACCACTTACATGCGGGTGGCGCCGGGCGAGACGACCTTGAGCAAGGCTACGAAGATAGGTTTCGCTGATGTTGGCGAAGGCGATCGTGTTTTTGCGCGCGGGCAGGTTTCGGAAGATCGGAAGACCGTGCCGGCGCGAGCCGTGATCGTCATGAACAAAGTTGACATCGCGAAGAAGCAGGAGTTGGAGCGCGAGGAGTGGAAAAAGCGCGGCTTGCTCGGAGTGATCACCGGGCTTAAGCCGGAGACCAAAGAGATTACGATCTCGAGCCGTGCGGGCGCCGCCCAGCAGTCCATCGTCATACCCGTTTCCGATAAGGTTGAACTGCGGCGTTATGCTCCCGACTCGATCAAGTTTGCCGATGCGAAAACGGCAAAGTTTGAAGAGTTGAAGGTTGGCGATCAACTTCGAGCGCTAGGCGATCGAAATCCGGAGGGCACTCAATTCACCGCGGAAAAGGTAGTGACCGGTACGTTTCGCAATGCGGCTGGGGTTGTGACCGCCGTTGACGCCGCTACAGGTGAGATAAAAATCAACGACATGCAGACAAAGCAGCCATTGACCGTGGTGGTCAAGGCGGATGCGGTGCTGCGAAAGTTTCCGTCGGCCGATCAGATGGGTGGCCTGATGATGGGCCGCGGCGGGCAGGGCGGACCACCAGCAGGTGGATCTGCGGGTGCGGGAACTGGCGCAGGTGGATCGAGCGGTGGGATGCGTGCGGGCGGCGGTGGTCCGAACATGCAGGACATGCTCGAACGGCTGCCGACAATCTCTGCTGCTGACCTCAAGGTTGGCGACACGATAATCGTCTCCAGCACACAAGGCGCCGACCCGACCCGGCTGACAGCTATCAGTCTAATCTCCGGCGCGGATACGCTCCTGAATATGATCGCGGCCAGGCAGCAGCAACAAGCCGGACCGCGAGCCGCTCCCAATCCTTCCGCTGGCTTGGGTGGAGTTCAATTTGGAATTGGTTTGCCTTAACTCCGCCAGTGCGCGGCGATATTAGTTCTCTCCGAAAGCGATAAGGTTCGAATTATGAATGTCTTCAGCAATGTTTTGCGGCCGGCTTTAACTGTCGCGCTGGTTATTATTTTTTCTTTCATCTCGGTGCTGGCGCAACAGTCAAGAGGTAGTTTGCGCGGCGTGATAAAGGATGAGTTTGGCGCAACGATCGTCGGCGCTACCGTTACCATCACTGACGCTGCTGGCGTCAAGAAAGACGCCACCACCAATAATGATGGCGCCTACGCGTTCAACGGCCTGGCGCCGGGGAAATATTCTTTGACGGCTTCCGCCGCGGGCTTTGCCATTGTCACAGAAAGCGAAGTGAATATTGCGGCGGGCCAGCGCGAGACCATCGACCTCACGCTCCAGGTTACGATCGAAGAGCAAAACGTAACCATTGCCGCGGAAACTCCGTTAAGCACCGAAGCCAGCAACAACGCCAACCAAACGCTTATCACCGGCAAGGACCTCGATGCTTTGCCAGACGATCCGGATGAGTTGGCGGCGGCGTTGCAAGCCCTTGCCGGCCCGTCCATGGGACCAAACGGCGGGCAGATTCTGGTCGATGGTTTTTCTGGCGGACGCCTCCCGCCGAAGGAATCAATCCGAGAGATTCGCATCAATCAGAATCCATTCGCGGCCGAGAACGATCAGGCGTCTGGCCGTATCGAAATTCTGACGCGGCCGGGTACCGACAAACTGCGCGGCGGCGCTTTTTTCAACTTCGAAGACGAAAGCCTCAACTCGCGCAATCCATTCTCGAATTCTCGCACGCCGTTTCAAGTGCGCCAGTATGGTGGCAACCTGGGCGGACCGATTGTGCAAAAGAAGGCTTCGTTCTTCTTCGATTTCCAACGCCGCGAAACCGAAGATAATGAACTCGTAAAGGGCAGATTCCTTGACGCGAAC
>JANMVC010000203.1:0-1800 GCA_031392315.1 Pyrinomonadaceae bacterium
GACGCGTTCGATTTCCTGTTCCGCTGACACGATGGCCGCACCGCCGGGGCGTGTGGATTCGCCGCCGACATCGATGATGTCAGCGCCTTCGGCAATCATCTGCTCCGCGTGGGCGATTGCGCTATCGAGTGAAAAAAACTCGCCACCGTCGCTGAAGCTGTCAGGCGTGACGTTGAGTACGCCCATGACGAGCGTGCGTGCGCCGATGGGAAGCGTTCTGCCGCCAGCAATGTGCCATTCGCGCATCTCGCAATGATAACTGAAAACTATCCACAGATTACGCTGATTACACAGATTACGACGAAACAGGCGGCTATCGAATCGGCGTCATCGGCGTAATCTGCGGTTAAAGAAAAAGGGGAATGAGCCGGGCTCACTCCCCTTAAACCTGAATACGGCCCGCCCGCTACCGCAGGCGGTTCTGACATTATGCCGGCGCGGGATTGCCTCCCGTGATCGGCGGCAGGATTGGTTTCAACGGTCGCGCCGAAGGCTCTATTAATTGCGGCTTGCCTTCGTCGCTGCCGGGATCGGGAACTGGCGGCACTTCATCGAGGGTGAGTCCCGCCACGATGCGGCGAATTTCAACCCCATCGAGTGTTTCGCGTTCGAGCAGGCATTCAGCCAGGCGCACCATCGTGTCGCGGTTGCCTTCGATGATCGCGACGGCGCGTTCATATTGCGCAGTGACAATCTTCTTCACCTGCTGGTCAATGTGAATCGCCGTTTCTTCCGAGAAGTCGCGATGCTGGGAAATTTCGCGGCCCAGGAAAATCTGCTCTTCCTTCTTGCCAAACGTGAGCGGTCCCATTTCCGACATGCCATATTCGCAGACCATCGAGCGCGCCAGTTCAGTCGCCCGCTCAATATCATTCGATGCGCCGGTCGTAATGCTGCCGAGGAAAGTGCTTTCGGCAATTCGTCCGCCCATCAGAATCGCAATCTGGCCCAGCAAATATTCTTCGCTGTAGTTGTGACGATCGCCTTCCGGCAGTTGCTGCGTTACACCCAAGGCCATGCCGCGCGGAATGATCGTCACTTTGTGCACCGGATCTGCATTGGGGACTTTCAACCCGACGAGCGTGTGTCCCGCTTCGTGATAAGCGGTGACGCGCTTCTCTTCGTTTGAAATCACCATGCTCTTGCGCTCGGCGCCCATCAGAACCTTGTCCTTAGCGAGCTCAAAGTCGGCCATCGCAACCAGCTTCTGGTTGTAACGCGCGGCATTCAGAGCAGCTTCGTTGACGAGGTTCGCCAGGTCCGCGCCGGTAAAGCCCGGTGTGCCGCGCGCGATCACGCTGATGTCAACGTCTTCTCCGAGCGGAATCTTGCGCGTGTGAACTTTCAGAATGCCTTCGCGGCCACGCACGTCAGGACGCGAAACAACTACGCGACGATCAAAACGTCCGGGTCGCAGCAACGCTGGATCGAGCACGTCCGGACGGTTTGTCGAAGCGATCAGGATCACGCCGTCGTTTGATTCGAAGCCGTCCATCTCGACGAGCAACTGATTCAGAGTCTGTTCGCGTTCATCATGTCCGCCGCCCAGGCCAGCGCCGCGATGACGACCGACAGCATCGATCTCGTCGATGAAGATGATGCAGGGCGCATTCTTCTTGCCTTGTTCAAACAAATCGCGAACGCGCGAGGCGCCCACGCCGACAAACATTTCGACGAAGTCGGAACCGGAAATCGAGAAGAAAGGTACTTTGGCTTCACCAGCAATGCCTTTGGCCAGCAGCGTCTTGCCGGTGCCTGGAGGCCCCACCAGCAACAACCCGCGTGGAATGCGGCCACCGA
>JANMVC010000482.1:0-2897 GCA_031392315.1 Pyrinomonadaceae bacterium
TGCGCGAACTCGTTTCCCAGCAACGCGAGGCGGCTTTGTCACTCTTTGGCCGGTTCAGCGAAAGGTCGCGGGTAGCTGTCATGCGGTTTTCTGAAACGCCTTCGCTCGTGGCCGCATTTGGGCGTGATCCAAACGCGCTGCGTGAGGCGTTCAACTTTCCTGTGGAAACCGACCGGCGTACGGCGATATTCAACGCGGCTGCGGCTGCGGTCAACGCTTTCGACGGGCTGCCACGCTTCCGTTCCGAACGGCGCATTGTGATCCTGATTAGCGACGGACTCGACAATGCCAGCACTACTAAGCCGGGGCGCATAATTGAGACCGCGATCCAGAAACACATTTCTTTCTATGTGATCCACTTGCCGTTATTCGAGCCTCGCGATGGTCGCCTCGTGGTCCGTCCGCCAGCAAAGGGTTTTCGCGACCTCGCGGAGAAAACGGGCGGCAAGTATTTCCTGGTCGGCGATGCAAAGTCGGCCCTCGCACCTCAACGTGCGTTGGATCTCGCACCCGTATTCCAGGCCATCGAAGACGATCTCAAAAGTCAGTATCTTCTGGGTTTCTATCTTGGCGAACGGGCGAACGACGGTCGAAAGCACCGCTTCGCGTTGAGCGTGCCGGCTGGTTTTGAATATCAGGTTGGGCGATTTGGGTATTCACGAACTCAGGACTTTTTCGTAGAGAGACCGCGTGAAGCTCTGAAACTTCCAAAATGAACTCCGTTGGAACTCAGGAGTGGCTGGCTCTGGTCTGGGTGCCTACCGTACGCACTCACGAATGTATCTCACCCGCAGCGGCGTGCTAACATCGTCAAAATCCAAAATCGAGTTTTATCAACAACGACATGACTGAACCCCAGGATCAAAGTCTGCGCAAAATTCGCCGCGCACTCATCAGCGTCTCCGACAAAACCGGCATTGTTGACTTCGCGCTCGAGTTAAAAAGCTTCGGCGTGGAAATCATTAGCACCGGCGGCACCGCAAAAGCGTTGCGCGATGCCGGCGTCGAAGTGCGCGACGTTTCGGACTTGACTGGCTTTCCGGAGATGATGGACGGTCGCGTCAAAACTCTTCATCCCAAAATCCACGGCGGTTTGCTGGCAGTTCGTGACAACGCCGAACATGACGCTGCGATGCGGGAGCACGCAATCGAGCCGATTGATATGGTTGTCATCAACCTCTACCCATTCGAGCAAACAATCGCCCGCGAGGGCGTCACGCTTGAGGAGGCAATCGAACAGATCGACATCGGCGGGCCAGCGATGCTGCGATCCGCAGCGAAGAATTTCTCCGGAGTGGCCGTAGTCCCTGACGCTTCCCACTACGAGTTCATTCTTCATGAAATGGGCCAGCACGACGGCGCCCTGACACTTGAGCTGCGCCACGAACTCGCGACCGGCGCCTTCCTGTGCACGGCTGCCTATGACGGTGCCATTCACACCTACTTGAGTGAGAAGGAACAAGCAGCGTACGTTCCGCAGGATGCACTGGATACGTTGGAGGAATCCGACTTTCTGGTGCTTAAGAAGATTTCAGACTTGCGCTACGGCGAAAACCCGCATCAGGACGCGGCGCTCTACAGTCTTTCCCTGCCAATCCGCGATGACTCAGGAACGGAGATGATCCACGGCTTAGCCACCGCCGAGACTCTTTCCGGCAAGGAGATGTCATTCAACAACTATGTTGACGCCGACGCGGCCTGGCAGCTTGTCTGCGATTTTGATGAACTGGCGTGCGCCGTGATCAAGCATACAAACCCAGCCGGAACTGCTCTGGGCGCGAACGCTGAGGATGCCTACCGCAGAGCGCTGGCGTGCGATCCGGTTTCAGCATTCGGCGGCATCGTAGCTTTCAACAAAACGGTTGATGAGGCGGCGGCGCGCGCAGTAATTGAAATCTTCGTCGAAGTAATAATCGCGCCCGAGTACGAGGCTGCAGCGCTCGAGGTTTTAAAGGCGAAGAAGAATCTGCGAGTGCTGCGCGCGGACAAGCCGCAAGCGGCTGCTGGATTGGAATACAAACAAATTTCCGGCGGCATGCTGGTGCAAACTCGCGACACACATAAACTAAAACGCGGGGACCTTAAGGTTGTTACCGCCCGTGCTCCATCGGAGAAGGAGATCGACGATCTGCTGTTTGCCTGGACTGTCTGCAAACACACAAAATCGAATGCGATTGTGTATGCGCGCCAGAGACAGACAGTTGGCGTCGGCGCTGGCCAGATGTCGCGGGTGGATTCAGTGAAGCTGGGCGCCATGCGCGCTCAACTCCCGGTCGCTGGTTCTGTGCTCGCCTCGGATGCCTTCTTCCCTTTCCGCGACGGCATCGATGAAGCAGCGAAGCATGGCATAACAGCCGTGATTCAACCCGGCGGCTCCATGCGCGATGCGGAAGCAATCGCCGCCTGCGACGAACACAATGTGGCAATGGTGTTCACCGGCATCCGCCATTTCAAACACTGACGGCTGACAAAAGCGCGTTGTTGTGCTTCACTAATCACTACGATGTCTACCCGGCACAAAACATCAATAGCGCCAGAAGAGTACCTCGCTCTGGAACGACAAGCCGAGACAAAGAGCGAGTACTATGATGGCGAAATCTTCGCCCTAGCTGGGGCCAGTCCGCGACGCAACCTGATCGCGGGCAACATTCTGGCTGCTATTCATTTTCAGCTCAAGAACGGCGACTGTAGAGTCTACCCAGGTGATTTACGGGTAAAGGTTCCAAGCATCCCCTACTACACCTATCCTGATGTAACGGTAGTTTGCGGCGAACTGAAGGTTGCAGATGAATATCAGGACAACGTACTCAACCCCATTGCAATTTTTGAGGTATTGTCAGCTTCCACGGAGCGGCATGACCGCGGGTCAAAATTTGAGAGTTACCGCAGAATAGAGG
>JANMVC010000488.1:0-2905 GCA_031392315.1 Pyrinomonadaceae bacterium
CCTCAATCGCCCGGGCTTTGTCGACTCGGCGAAAGGGTTTCTGGGGATGGAAACCTACACCGCAAAAACCGACGCCTCGATCTTTTATCTGGTAACGCGCTGGAGCGATCAAGATTCCTTTCACACCTGGCACCACAGCAAGGACCACCACGAATCACACCGCTTTATTCCCAAGGGACTGAAACTCGACGGCTCATTTACAGAAGTCACCGAACTCGAACGCATTGAGCTCTCCCAAACTGAGCGCTCGTTTGGTGAGATCGCGTTGGACACCGCACCGCTCCTGGCCAGGTTTATCAACCAGAGCGATGGCCTCCACTTCATTGCAACGGACGGCGACGGCAAGATCCTGCGAGTGAACAACGCCGTCGCGAGACGAACTCGTCGACCCGTCGAAGAATTGGAAGGCACCAGTGTTTTTGATCATCTCACCGAATCTGATCGAGATACGGTGCGGGCTCGACTGGAGCAGGGAACGCGGCAACTGGACGAGATGACGTTGCTAAATTTCGTAGATTGCGATCACGCGCCTTACTCGCTGAACTGCAAAATCGACGTCATGCCTGACGGGCTGATCATTATTGGTGAACCGCCAGTCAAGAAGGAAGAAGCACTGCAGACGGAGTTGCTCGAACTCAACAATGAACTGGCAGCTCTGTCGCGCGAGAATGTTCGCAAGAAGCGCGCGTTGGAACAGGCGCTGAAGGACCTAAAGGACGCGCAGGCGATGCTTGTGCAACAGGAGAAGATGGCTTCGCTGGGCCAGATGACCGCGGGCGTGGCGCACGAAATAAATAATCCGGTTGCCTTCGTGCTCACCAACCACGAGACGCTGTTACGAGACTTTCACGAGCTGCTCGGTTTCGTAAACATAGTCGGCGACTCGCTGGATGAACTCTCGTCGACTAGCCCAGGCGTTTTCGAACGCATCGTCAACAAAGCCGAAGAAATTGATTTGCCTCATCTGGCCGAAATCATTCCTAAGAAAATTGGTCACAATCTTGAAGGCCTCGAACGAGTCAAGCGCATTGTCCTCGACCTGCGCAGCTTCTCGCGTCTGGACGAAAACACTTACAAACCCGCCGACATTAACGAGGGGATCACTTCGACGCTGCGCTTTCTTTCACCCATCATTGACGCTCATCAAGTGAAGATGAAAACTGTCCTGGCTGAGATGGCGCCGCTGAACTGCTCACCGGGCACACTCAATCAAGCCTTTAGCAACGTCATCGCCAATGCAGTGCAAGCCAGTCAGCCCAATGGAGAGGTCTCCGTATCCACCGCCGGGGAACATGGGTTTTGCGTAGTCACAGTGGAGGATCACGGGGAAGGAATCGCCGCAGAACATCTAACGAAAATTTTTGATCCGTTCTTTACCACCAAACCGGTCGGATCCGGCACTGGCCTTGGACTACACATCGCCAGGCAGATCGTAACCGCACATCAAGGCGAGATAACGGTTGCCAGTGAGAAGCACATTGGCACCACCGTTACCATTCGAATTCCATTCGGGCACGAGACACCTCCCGCACCAAACACGACGATTCCCGTCATCGAAACCGGAGAACAAACATGGCCCCACTAAGTTCTGGATTCAGCCGGCACACCAAGCTCGTCGAATCCACATTCCCCCAGCCATCGCTGGAGACGTTACTCGTCGTCGATGACGAAGAGGGTATTACTACATCGATTGCCGAAATCTTCCGGGGCCGTTACCAGGTCATCACCGCGTCGAGCGCGGAGGAAGCGCTCGCCAAGCTCGAGTCTGAGGACATCTCCGTGGTCATCTCAGACCAGCGGATGCCGCGCATGGGCGGAGCCGAACTGCTGGCGCGCATTTCCGTAGCCCAGCCAGAGGCGACCCGGATTATGTTGACTGGTTATGCGGACCTGGAGTCAGTGGTAAAAGCGGTCAATGACGGCCATATCTACTTTTACATGACGAAACCCTGGAAATCAGGGGAGATGGAGGTTGTGGTCGAACACGCTTTCGAGCGACATGCCCTGCTGCAGAAAAACCGTGAACTAATCGAGCAACTCCGGAAGGCAAACGCGGAACTGGAAGACAAAGTCGAGCAACGCACTCAGGAATTGCGCGATAAGAACAGCGCCCTGGAAGCGTCGAACAAGATCAAGAACGAGTTTCTCGGGATTGCGGCGCACGACCTGCGCTCACCGCTGGGCAGCATTAGCAACATGGCGGAATTGCTGCTCGATGAAAACGATCAATTGGAACAGGCTGAGGCTCGGGAATTTCTCGCCATGATTGGTTCAACCAGCAATCAGATGCTGACTTTGGTCAATGACCTGCTCGATATCTCGCGCATCGAGGCCGGCAAAATCGAGCTCCAACGCGAGACCGTTGAGTTGCGGCCCTTTCTCGCCGAAATCGAAAAGTATAACCACATGCTCGGTCGGCGAAAGAAAATCCAATTGGAGGTCAACTGTAAAGATGATGTGGTGGCCGGCACTTTTGACCGCGAGCGAATCCGGCAGGTCTTGAACAACCTGCTGGGAAACGCCTTCAAGTTTTCGCCGCCGGAAACTACTGTCACGCTCGACGTGACATCCACCGGCGACCTTGAGTTCTCCGTAAAAGACCAGGGCCTGGGAATCCTCGAAGAAGAGCTGCCGCTACTCTTTGGTGCTTTCCATCGCACCAGCACCCGGCCCACCGGCGGCGAGCAAAGTTCGGGGCTTGGCCTTTCGATCTGCAAGCAGATCGTCGAAGCCCACTGTGGAAGCATCGGCGTGGAGAGCACCCACGGACAGGGCAGCCGTTTCTATTTTCAATTGCCAGCGCTTTCCCCAACCTGACGAAACGCTGACGGGAGGACTTGAACAATGACAAATATGGCTTTGAATGATCGGATTGCCCTCTCGGAAAAGATCGATGGACTCAAGC
>JANMVC010000662.1:0-6132 GCA_031392315.1 Pyrinomonadaceae bacterium
TTGTTCCGAGCTGACCACTCGGCTCAAGCCGGTTACAACTTACGGCGCATGCAAGCACGCTTTTCAAATATTGCTCACCGCTTTCAGTAGACAAGTTAAGCTAAGCGCGGCGTGGGGACGGCTCTTTTTTCTTTACGGACCGCACGAACCGGCGGAACGTCTGGTCGCATCTGTTATCCAGTCTCTGTTGCAGGAGCAACCCGCGCTCTGTACGCACGGGCGACAAATCAGGGACTTTCTACACGTGCAGGATGCCGCAGACGCGCTGGTTGCTTTACTCGATTCGAACGTGGAGGGTCCCGTCAACATCGCCTCGGGCCAACCTGTCTCCGTCGCCGCAGTGATCCAGGAAATTGCGAATCAGTTGGAACGTCCGAACCTGATCCAACTCGGCGCGCGACCGGCGCCAGAGACCGAGCCGCCTTTGCTGTCGGCTGACATTGCTCGTTTGCGTAATGAAGTCGGCTGGTCGCCGCGCTACGATCTGGCCACTGGTCTCGCGGAGACGATCGACTGGTGGAAACTACGGCAACAAGAACGAGGGGCTCGCAAATGAGCTGTCCTGTCTGCGGCTCGACTTCGCCTGGCGACTTTCTGTTTCGCGAGGGAGTGCCGGTGCATCAAAATTTGCTGATGCGCGACCAGGCTGCGGCGATGAACATCCCGAGCGGGGACCTGAACCTGCTCGTCTGCGAAGAATGCGGGTTCATTTTCAACCGCGCTTTCGATCCGCGGAAGATCATGTATGGCGAAGACTACGAGAACACGCAGGCGTGCTCGCCGTCGTTCAATGAATATCTGGATGGGCTCGTCAGGCACATGATCGAGGAACAAGGCGTTCGCGATTGTCATGTAGTTGAAGTAGGCTGCGGCAATGGTTTGTTCCTGCGCAAGCTGGTCGCCTACGAAGGGGCCGGCAATCGCGGCCATGGGTTTGACCCCAGTTATCGTGGAGTACAAAGCGAACTGGACGGCCGCTTAAAGTTTTCCGCGCGATACTATGACTCGGAATGCGCCGATGTGCCCGCCGACGTGATTGTCTGCCGCCACGTCATCGAGCACGTCCCGCAGCCGCTGCTGATGCTCGAGGACATTAAGAAAGCCCTGGCCCTTTCCCCGAAGGCCCGCATCTTTTTTGAGACGCCGTGTGTGGAATGGATTCTCGGCAATCTGGTCGTGTGGGATTTCTTTTACGAGCACTGTTCCTATTTCTCCGCGGCGTCGCTCGCGACAGCGTTCCAGGCCGCGGGTTTTGAAGTTCAAAGTGTCGAGCATGTATTCGCAGGACAGTATTTGTGGTTGGAAGCAACGCTGCCCGAAGCTGGGCCGCGCGTCGAAAAGAGACCGGGGACCGTAGTAGCGCAGGCACAAAACTTTGCGCGATTAGAAAGGAAACTGAAGGAAGACTGGCGGCGGAAGATTCGCGAGCGCGCCGCTCAGGAGAGGATCGCCCTCTGGGGCGCCGGCGCAAAAGGCGTGACCTTTGCAAATCTGATTGACGGGTCGCGGGAGCTAATAGACTGTGTCGTCGATCTCAATCCGTTGAAGCAGGGTCATTACCTGCCGGGGACAGGCCATCCGATAGTGAGTTATCAAGCGCTGACGGAGCGCGGCGTCTCGACCGCCATTTTGATGAACCCAAACTATCGCGAAGAGAACCTGGCTTTGTTGCGAGCTGCTCAAGCCAAGGTTCGGCTCATCGACCAGTTATGAAAGTGATTTATTGCCACGGACTTGATGAAAGGACTTGTGTGATTCGCCAAAAGGTCCGGTGAGCTGAAGCAAGATTCTAATTGCGTGCACATACAGGGTGAGCCCGGCTTGATGCCCCACCCCGAATTGCATGACCATTCAAGTATCAAGGTCAACTAACAAGCCCGCGAGATCAGTTGCCACAGCTTTATGTCTAACAAGCCTTTTATCAGCATCGGGCTGCCGACCTACAATCGCGCGGCTACCCTTGGGCGGGCTATCGAATCCGCGCTCAATCAGGATTACGAGAACTTCGAGTTGGTGATCTCCGATAACGCCTCCACGGATGAGACTGAAGCCGTCTGTCTGCAAGCTGCCCGACACGATAACCGCGTCAAATACTTGCGCCAACATGATAATCAGGGCCTGGTCGCAAATTTTTGCGAAGCGCTCCGACACTCAGGCGGTGAGTTCTTCATGTGGTTAGCCGATGACGACTGGCTCGAACCGGGCTACCTCACCCGCTGTATGAGTGTCTTCTTAGCCGAACCCCAACATTCGCTTGTGTGCGGCAACGGGCGGTATTTCCAGGACGGGACTTCTATTTTTGACGAGGAAGAGTTGAATCTGTCGCAGGATTCCGGTGCGGAGCGGGTTTTCTCGTACTACCGAAGAGTGGGCATGAACGGCATGTTCTATGGACTAATGCGCCGGGACTTGATTTCAAGCCTGCCGTTTGAGGATAAGCTCGGGATTGATTGGTTGCTAACCGCTCAGGTTGCCTTCTCAGGAAAGGTTCGAGTTCTGTCAGAGGTCCACCTCAACCGTTCGCTTGACGGAGCCTCAAAGGACATGACCAAGCTTGCGTTCAACGCCGGTTTGAGTGGTTTCATGGCAAGATATCCCCATCTGAATATCGCGGCGAGTGTTTTTAAAGACATCCTTTGGCAGTCCCCAGTTTACCGCCCGCTCAGTAAGCTGGAGCGTCTTAAGCTCGCCGCGAAATCTTCGGCTGCGATCTGCAATAGATATTGTGTGATGGTTTGGAGAAAAGAGTTGCTGGGACCAAAGGGCTTTCGCGCAACCCTCAGGGAAGCGCTTTCAGGAATTCGGCGCAGGGCCATAAAGACAAACCATAATTGATAGACAGTCTCAACCTGCGGTTTCATCTCGATGCGGGCCATCGCAGCTTTGTTTCTGACCGGTTAGAATTGAAATGAAGAAGGTTCTGGTTTTCTTTCCACATAATCCCTATCCGCCGCGAACCGGAGCTCACAAGCGTTGTTTGGAGATCATTGGCGGATTGAGAGAGCTTGGCTGCGAAGTCAGTTTGCTCAGTTCCACGCTCTCCACCGACACGAAATGGGAAGCGGCGAGCGTCGTCGAGTTGAAGAAATTAGTCCGCGAGGTTTATGTCTACGAAGCAACTAGTGCAGACTATTCTTTCATACGCCGGTTGGGAAGAGTGCATAACTGGCAACGACGGCTGTCAGGACTCCTTGGACAGCAACCAAATAGCGGAGAGTCGCCGGTAAACTCCAGGTCGTACACTCCACCCGGAATGCTGCGGTGGTTCAGACGACTGATGGTCGAAATCGATCCTGATATCATTGTGATGAACTATGCTCATTGGGACAAGCTTATCGATCACGGGCGACTCAACTCGACGATTAGTATCATCGACACGATTGATATGGTTTCACTAAATGGGAGAATGCAGCAGGCGATCCGCGACGCTTTGCCTGTGCCGCTCCGAGTCAGCGAGGTCGAGGAAGAAGTCCTGGACGAAAAGTTCTTTGAAGAACGCGGTCTGGCCGTCTCGCCTTCTGAGTTTCGCGTTTTTGATAACTATGATTACTCCGTGGCGATTACTGCCAAAGAGGCCAAGCTTATCAAGGAACATACAAAGCGGACTCAGGTGGTTTTGATACCAATGACTCATGAGCCCTCTAACATTCCGAACAGCTATTCGGGGCCAGCGCTCTTCCCGGTGGGACCAAACTATTTCAACACTCAGGGATACTTGTACTTCGTCAAACGGGTTCTGCCGCAAGTGCTAAAAGAGATCCCATCTTTCGTTCTCCACGTTACCGGCTTCTACGACAAAATCATTCCTCGGGATCCGGTCGCGGGAATCGTCTTCAGAGGCTTTGTGCCGGATCTTGGGACGCTCTATCAGGAGTGCCGATTCGTTGCCTGCCCCGTATTCGGGGGCACCGGACAGCAAGTGAAGATAGTTGAGGCTATGTCATATGGTGTGCCGGTCGTGGCCCTGCGGGCGGCGGCGGAGAGATCACCCATGCGGCACGGTGAAAATGGCCTGATAGCTGACAATGCTGTTGAGTTTGCGGAGCACACTATTCGATTGTGGAACGATCCGGAGCTATGTAGGCAACTCGGGGAAGCATCAAGGAAAACCATCGCCCGTGAGTTCTCGAGATCGCACCTAATCGAAGCTTTGTCTCAGGTTGTTGGGGACAACTAAAGCTTGAATTGCTCGTGAGCAAAGACCACGCCGTGCCGAGACCGGGTGATTAGCTGATATGGATTTCAAAGAGACAATTCTCAAGGGCGCCTTCGTTACTGAAAGCAAAAGGTTCGAAGATGAGCGGGGTTTGTTTGTGCAGGAATGGTCGGCGAGAGAACTTGCAGCCGCCGGTCTCGACGCCGGAATGGTAGAATGCAACAGCAGTTTCAATCGCCGCGCGGGCACGTTAAGAGGAATGCACTATCAGACCGCTCCACACGCCCAGGCGAAGCTTGTCCGGTGCGTCCGTGGGGCGCTGTATGACGTCATTATCGATCTGCGACCAGACTCCGAAACGTTCAAACAATGGTTGGGTATTGAGTTGACCGGCGATGATACGAAAGCACTGTACGTACCGCCAAATTTTGCCCATGGCTTTCAAACGCTGCGAGACCACACGGAGGTCTCTTATCACACGTCGGCGTATTACCAGCCGGCGAGCGAGCGCGGTGTGCGTTGGGATGACCCGGCTTTCAATATCACATGGCCGGAAACGGAGTCTCGCATCATCATCGCACGAGATCGCGAGTTTCCGGATTTTGAGAAGTAAACGAGGACTATGGTCAAGAAGGCACTGATCACAGGAATTACCGGACAGGACGGGAGCTACCTGGTCGAACACTTGCTCGACCTCGGTTACGAAGTGCACGGCTTGGTCCGTCGGGTGGCGCTGGAGGATCCGGAACGCCGCTTCACCCGCATCGCCCACTTGCTTGACCAGGTTCAGCTTCACGCTGCGAGCCTCGAAAGTTATCCCAGCATTTACAACGTCATCAGTCATCACGAGTTCGACGAGTGTTACCATCTCGCGGCGCAGAGTTTCGTCGCCGAGTCCTTTTCGGACGGCTTCTCGACGATGAATACCAACATCAACGGTACCCACTACATGCTCGCGGCGCTGCGCGATTTACGGCCAGCCTGCCGCTTCTACTTCGCCGGTTCGTCGGAGATGTTTGGCAAAGTGCGCGAGACGCCGCAGTCAGAAACGACGCCCTTCTATCCGCGCTCGCCTTACGGCATCAGCAAGGTCGCCGGTTTTGAACTGACCCGGAATTACCGCGAAGCTTATGGAATGTTCTGCTCGAGCGGAATTCTTTTTAATCACGAAGGGCCGCGCCGTGGGTTTGAGTTTGTGACGCGGAAGATCACATCCACCGTGGCGCGCATCCACAACGGACAGGCGTCCGAATTGCGGCTCGGCAATCTTGATGCGCGGCGCGACTGGGGGCACGCCGAAGATTACGTGCGCGCGATGCATCTGATGCTCCAGCTCGACGAGCCTGATGATTTTGTGATTGCCAGTGGGGAATCCCACACCGTCCGTGAGTTTTGTGAACTGGCTTTCGGCGAAGTGGGTCTGAACTATCGTGACTATGTTGTCGTTGATGAGCGTTTTTATCGGCCCGCAGAAGTCGAGGCACTCATTGGCGATTCGGCGAAAGCTCGACGCGTACTCAACTGGAAGCCTTCCCATACATTCGCCGAATTGGTGAAACTGATGGTGCAGAACGATCTCGAAATCATTGCTCGCGGGGGCCTCGCGGAGGCATCGCATCGGTCGGCAGCTACGACTGAGTGAAGGTCTTTGTCAGCAACGGACAAACAATGCAGGTGCTCTATGACGGTCACATCTACCTCATGCAAGCTGCCGGGGGTGTCAATCGCTACTTCGCAAACTTGATTGGCAGGCTACCCGCCGAGGTCACTCCCCATCTGACGACATGCGGTCCGCGCTCGGTAAATTTCCCCGTCAACCCACGCCTGAAGGTTTACAACTACCGGCGGTTTAGCCCGGCGAGCATTTCCTATCGCCTCGAGAAATTATTCTTCGATCACCAGAGTCACTCGCGCCGCTACGATCTGGCACATCCCACTTACTACACCCTGCTCAGCCGCAGCGAGTTTAGTAAGTA
>JANMVC010000705.1:0-3056 GCA_031392315.1 Pyrinomonadaceae bacterium
TTGGCAGCTTCGCTGCCGTCCGTGCGGTAAGGCTTTGCCTTACCGGTACACATCTAAACGATTTTCGCCGAGGCTGAGCCTCGGCGAAGTTATAGTGAGGGCTCTCACGGAAAGGCAAAGCCTTTCCGCACGGAAGGCGGCAGAGCCGCGACGCCCTGACGATGGAAGTGGCGACGCGTTTTACTGCCCGGCTTCGAGACGACAAACGCTTCATTGACACAAACGACCCGGCTGGCAAGAATGTGAACCGTTGAAGTTCATGTCTGAACTGCTCAATTCGTCAAATGCTTTCTGATTTCACAGGATTAGTTGAAGTGGGCACACGCGAGGAGCGATTGCTTTCGTCTGTCGTGTGGGACCGTCTGCCGCGGCACGGCGCAATTAACATGGATGGCAACGGGCGCTGGGCCGCGCAAAGGGCCCAGCCGCGGATTGCCGGTCATCGGGCCGGTGTCGAAGCCGTGCGAGCTGCTGTGGACACTGGCGCGCGTTTGGGACTGGGAGCGCTGACGTTGTATGCGTTTTCCACGGAGAACTGGAAGCGGCCGCGTTTGGAGGTTGACGCCTTGATGCGCATGTTGCGTCGCTATCTTCGCCTCGAGCTGGATGAGATCGACCGCCAGAATATTCGCTTTCAAACTATTGGACGCACGGGAGTACTTCCCAAAAGCGTTCGCAGCGAAATCGAGAAGGCCACGGAGCGCACGGCGAAAAATACAGGAATGATTTTGGCGGTGGCGCTGAACTATGGCGGACGCGCGGAGATTGTAGATGCCACGCGCGCCGCGGTGCGCCGGTTGATTGATGAGGGAAATGCTCCTGAAGACTTAACCGAAGAACGCATCGCTAACGAGCTCTACACACGCACGATGCCCGATTTGGATTTGCTGGTGCGGACCAGCGGCGAGTTGCGCATCTCCAATTTTCTACTTTGGCAGGCGGCCTACAGTGAGATTTATGTCACGGATGTTCTGTGGCCCGACTTTCGTCGCGTTCACATGTTGGAAGCGCTGGTTGATTACCAGCGCCGCGATCGCCGTTTTGGCGGGTTGAAGCTGGTGGCGAATGAGTGAAGCGTTCCAACAGCAGTTAGCAAACAGCAAACAGCCAGAAAAGCAGGCGCCCATAGCGCCAAATGAAAACTGAATACGGAAAACCGAAAACTCCCCAGCATGTCTCGCATCATCACCGCCGTCATCGCCCTGCCGATACTAATCGCGTCCATCCTGGTTCCCTGGCTGCTGCCGCTGTTTGTGGTCCTGGCTGGCGCCGCCATGACGCTTGGGCTCTACGAGTTTTATGTGTTGGCCGGGAAGCAGGGTGCAAAGGCAAATGCCGCTGCGGGGTATCTTGGCGGCGCGGCGCTCTTCACCGTCTTCTATTTTGCGTCGCCGAGTCCGCTTCAGTCGTCGCGGCTCGATCTGCAAACTATCGTCTGGACGATCATCGTGTTCACCATTGGTACTTTGGTGGCGGCGACGCTCCGGGGCGCGCCCTTCGACAAGTTGTTGACATCGTCTGGAGCCACGATTCTTGGCGTGCTGTATGTCGTTCTGCTGGGCGGCCATCTCGTCGCCGTGCGCACCGGCTTTGAACAACAGCTCGCGGCGCACCTGCTGTCGTTTTTTTTCCTCGTGCTGATGGGCGCCGACACTGGCGCTTACTACGTGGGCCGAGCGATTGGCAAACATAAACTCGCTCCTACGATTAGCCCTGGCAAGACCTGGGAAGGCGTGGCCGGAGGAATTGTAGTTGCCCTGGCGTTCGCGACCGCCTCGCATTTTTGGTTTTTCGGTGAACTGCCGCTGAAGTGGGCGCTGCCGCTGGCCGCGGTGATGGTGGTGTTGGGCATCCTCGGCGATCTGAGCGAGAGCGCGTTGAAACGTGGTGCGGGGGCGAAAGACGCGGCGAAGATTCTGCCTGGCCACGGCGGCGTGCTCGATCGTTTGGATAGTTTGCTCTTCAATGCGCCGCTCCTCTACTATTTTGCCGACTTCTACTTCGGCGGCCGTCTGTTCTAAAAAATGACCACCAAAAAAATCCTCCTGATTGTCGTCAGCATCGTCGTGGTGCTGGGCCTGATTGTGCTGATCTTCATCGGCGGGATCGCCGGTTCAGTGCTTTACGGAATTTCGAATAGCGAAGCGGCTGAGGTTTCCCGCGACTTTCTCAAAAACAATGCCCAACTCAAGCAGGACATCGGCGACGTCAAGGAGTTTGGCTGGTTGGTGTCGGGTAACATCAACTTAAGTGGTGGGTATGGCACGGCCCAGTTGAGCCTTAAAGTTGTAGGCGAACGCAAGACAGTGAATGCGAATGTCGAATTGGTCTATCGCAATGGCAAGCCCTGGAAAGTGGTCAACGCTTCCTATAAAAATGACGAGGGGCGAACGATTGAACTGCTCAACCCGTATGAAGCCCGAAGGTTGCAGGTAGGACAGGCTTTCCTGCCTGTCCCTGCTCTTTTATCTTGAAACGCGACAGACAAGAGTGTCTGTCCTACTTGACGCGCAAAGATGAATTCCGATAACGAATCCAAAGGAATAGCAATCCTCGGCTCGACCGGCTCGATCGGTTGCAACACGCTGCGCGTGATTGAATCGCTTGGGGCGGAACGATTCCGCGTAGTAGCGTTGGGTGCCGGCCACAACGTCGGGGAGTTGGCCGCACAAGTTGCCACGCATCTGCCTGACGTAGTTTCGGTTGACTCAGAAGCAGCCGCCCACGATCTTCGCGCGCGCCTGTTTGAGAAAGATATCGACCTACCGCGGATCATCGTGGGCGAACCCGGCCTGATTGAAGTGGCCACGCATCCCAAGGCCGACATTGTAGTTTCTGCCACGGTGGGCGCCGTCGGTTTTGTGCCAACCCTGCGTGCGCTTGAAACAGGGAAGCGAGTGGCACTGGCCAACAAAGAAACGCTGGTGATGGCCGGCGAGCTAATGACGAAAGCCGCGCGCGAGTCGGGAGCGGAGCTGTTGCCGGTTGATTCCGAACACAACGCGCTGCATCAGTGTCTGCGCGGCGAAAAGCGTTCGGAAGTTCGCCGCATCGTG
>JANMVC010000014.1:0-11539 GCA_031392315.1 Pyrinomonadaceae bacterium
TGCCGTCTGCTCCTGCCGTCTGCTCCTGCCACCTGCTCCTGCCGTCTGCTCCTGCCGTCTGCTCCTGCCGTCTGCTCCTGATTTACAGGTTCTCGATCTCCACCGGCTCAACCGGTTCCGCCACTTCAAATCCAAACACCCGCGCATAGAAATAGAGTTCGCCATCGAGCGCGCGCTTGATGTTTTGCGCCTGCCGAAATCCATGCTGCTCACCAGCGAAAGCAAGGTAAGCGACCGGAACACCTTTCAACCGCAGCGCTTCGACCATTGTTTCGGCTTGGTTCGGCGGCACCACTTTGTCTTCAGTTCCCTGGAAGAAAATGACCGGACACGATAACTGGCCGGTGAAGTTGATCGGCGACCGTTGGAAGTAGATCTCTTTTGCTTCCGGGTAGGGCCCGATCAGTCCATCCAGGTACCGCGATTCGAATTTGTGCGTGTCCTTCGCCAGCGCTTCGACGTCGCTCACGCCATAGTGACTCGCCCCGGCTCTGAAGGTGTCGCGAAACGTGAGCGCGCAAAGCGTCGTGTAGCCGCCCGCACTACCGCCAGTAATCATCAGCCGATCTCCGTCCACCTCGCCGCGGCCGACGAGATAACGCGCACCGTTAGCGCAGTCGTCAACATCTACGATTCCCCATTTCCCTTTCAGCCGTTCGCGATAGACGCGACCGAAACCGCTGCTGCCGCCGTAGTTCACGTCTAACACTGCAATGCCGCGACTCGTCCAATACTGAATGCTCAAACTAAGCGCCGTTGCGGCCGCGGCTGTCGGCCCACCGTGGCTTTCAACTAACAGCGGCGGCAGTTCGCCTTCTGGCGCCTGGTAATCAGGATTCTTTGGCGGATAAAAAAACGCGTGAGCGGTTAATCCATCTTCGGTGGGAAACTCAACTGCGCGCGGAACCGAAAAGTATGCCGCATCGATCTCAAGATTGTTGGAACGTCGCAGCACCGAGAAACTTCTCGTCTCCAGATCAAACTTAACTATGGCCGCGGCTGTCGGCCCACCGTGGCTTTCAACTAACAGCGGCGGCAGTTCGCCTTCTGGCGCCTGGTAATCAGGATTTTTCGGCGGATAAAAAAAAGCGTGAGCGGTCAATCCATCTTCAGTGGGAAACTCGACTGCGCGCGGGACGGAAAAATATTTCGCATCGATCTGCAGATTGTTCGAACGTCGCAATATCGAGTAATTTCTCGTCTCCAGATCGAGTTTCACTATTGCGCCGGCTGCCGTCGGCGACCCAGCGCGCATCACAGCCTGCCCCGGCGCAGCTCGCAAAAACCTGATGTCGGTGTACGGACAATCCAGAGGCTCAAGCTGCTTGGTGCGCGTATCGATTAGCGCCAGCTTTGACGACCCTTTCTCAACATAAGTGCAGATAATCGTGTTGGCCGATTCGAAGGCAAAACTCGACATGCCGAATCCCCATTGCGGCAGGCCAAACTCCGCATTCATTTCACAGACTGTCTCGACCTCTCCGCCTTCGCTAACTCGATACAGATTCCACCAACCGCTACGATCCGAAACAAAATAGAGCGTGCCGTCCGGCGACCATTCAGGCTGAAAAATTGATTCGCCGATTCCACCGGCCACTCGCCCGCTAGTTGTGAGTGATTGATTCTCTCCAAAACTGCCGGTCCACAACTCCGTGCCATCCCAGGGCATGTTTGGATGGTTCCAGGTGAGCCATGCCAACCTTGAACTGTCCGGGCTGAAACGCGGCGACGAATAGAAGTCGTTACCGGAGACCAACACCTGGCCACAGTCATCACTTCCTTCGAGCTGAAGGTTCACGAGCGTGTTCACTGCTTCGCGGCCCGCGAGGGTGTGGTCCTCACGCACACAAATCAATCGTTTGCCGCTGGCGTCGATCCGCGCGTCGGCGTAGCGCATCTCAGCCGCCGGCGTAATTGCTCTCGCTGCTGCGCCTTCACTCTGCACGTAAAGGCGCTGATCGGAAAAGTTGGAAAAGCAAACTAGTCCCGCGTGGACCGCATAGTCGCCGCCCCCATATTCATGGACCCTTGTGCGCACGTTGAAGGGCAGCAAAGTGACATCCTCTATTCCCGTCGGAGCGCACTTCACCAGAACATTTCTGCCGCCCTCATTGGGTCGCATTTCAATCCAGTAAACGTCGTCGCCGTGAATCATCGGCTGGGCCAAGCCCACTGATCCCTTCACGATGAGGTCAGAAGTAATTGGCGAGCGCCAAGATCCGTAGCCAGCGATTCGGACATCAGCCATTTGAAGTTTCTCCTGAGAAATTAGGGTCTTAACGGACCAGCAAACTTAACATCAACCCCGCGACTCTTAAGTGCAGGAAACTTTGCGGGACGTTTTTGTTACGCTACCGTGAAGTGTTTGCAAGGTTTCTGCAACCAACGTCTCCGCGTCTCGGCCTAGTATGCCTCATCGTTAATTCTCCTTGGGAGAACGTGAAATAGGACAAGGGCGTCGGTCTTGGGGGAGGTCGGCGCCCGACGTCTGTTTGTGGGTAAGAAATCCTCTTTTCGTTCCCAGACGCCCTCACTTCCAATCCTTGCCTCAATCCGGTTAGAAGCTCTTCAGGCCCCAAGCAGGAGCATCTTGCGCTCAAAACTCCCGATCTTTCATTGACTCCCAATCTCAAAAGCGATAACAATTCGCACGCCCAACTTCAATACCCCAAAGGTGGATCAGGAATGCGCCGAACATTAGCCCTCCTAATCGCTGCTGCATTACTGCTGGCTGCGGCTCCATTTACTGCTTCACGCGCGCAGACGTTTCGCCCTGTAGTTCGAGGTAAACGCGGCGTAGTTGCGGGCGGTCATCCGCTTTCAGTTGAAGCGGGCCTGCGCATTTTGCAAAAAGGCGGCAACGCAGTGGACGCCGGCGTGGCAACAATCCTGGCGGCCTCAGTTATTGAATTCTCCCATTTCTCTTTCGGCGGTGAAGTGCCCATTCTCATTAAACTGAAAGGCAAAGAGGTTGCCGTGGTCGAGGGGATGGGCCAGGCCCCCATGAAAGCCACGCGAGAGTTCTTCGTCAATCGCGTTTCACAACCGAATGCCCAAACCGGTAACGGGGCCATGGCCACGATGGCCGGCGCAAAGTCAGGCACAATTCCCTCCACCGGCCCGCTCGCCGCCACGGTGCCCGCCGTGCTCGACGCCTGCATCACTGCCCTCGATAAGTTTGGAACAAAATCACTTGGCGAAGTAATGCTACCGGCGATCGAGTTGGCCGATGGCTTTCCGTTGGACGAGTTGCGGGTCCAGTACATCAAGACTCGCGCACCGGTGTTTTCGGCATGGCCCGAGGCGAAAAGGCTTTTTCTCCCGAACGGTGACGTGCCCAAAGTTGGCGAGATATTCATCCAGGCGGATCTTGGCCGCACGCTGCGAGAGATTGTCGCAGTGGAAAACCGTGCTGCGTCTTCGCCAACCGCGAAAGCGGGATTGCGAACCATGAGACAGAGTTTGCAGAACCGGCGACATGCTGGGCTGGCAGCCGCGCGCGATTATTTCTATCGTGGCCCAATCGGCAAACGCATCGGCAACTACATGCAAACTCACGGCGGCTTGCTCGCGGCTGAAGATATCGCCCGCTTTCACGCAAGCGTCGGAGCACCAGTAAAAGCTGATTACCACGGCTACGAGATTTACAAAGCAGGCTTTTGGACCCAGGGCCCGGCGATGGTCCAGACACTGAATCTCCTGGAGGGCTACGACCTAAAGGCGATGGGCCACAACTCCGCTGATTACATTCACACGCTCACCGAGTCCGTGAAGCTGGCGCTTGCGGATCGTGACCGTTATTACGGCGATCCGAATTTCGTGAAGATTCCGAGCGGTGAACTCTTATCGAAAAACTACGCCGCCCTACGTCGCGGATTAATTGAGAAGCAGCGCGCGTCGCTCACGCAACAGCCGGGTGACCCACTGAATATGAGGCCCGTGCTTGCCAGCGCCCTTCAAAGTCGCAGCCGTGCGTCAATCGTTCCCGAAGCTGAACGCGCTAACGACACAACTTGTGTCAACGTGATCGACAAGGATGGAAATCTGTTCAGCGCGACTCCAAGCGGCGCCTGGCTGCCCGCGGTGGTTGCCGGCGACACGGGAGTGTTGATGGGCCAGCGTCTCCAATCTGCACTCACTGATCCAAATAGTCCCAACGTCGTCGCTCCGGGTAAACGCCCACGAATTACGCTGACACCAACGCTCGTGCTGCGCGACGGCGAACCGTTTATGGTGTTGAGCACACCCGGTGGTGACAATCAGGATCAGGCGCTCCTTCAGGTCTTACTAAACATCATCGAGTTTGCCATGAATCCGCAGGAAGCCGTCGAAGCTGCACGCTTTGACACGCAACACTACGTTAGCTCTTTTGATGATCACGAATTCCTGGCCGGCTCGTTGAATCTCGAATCGCGTATTGCGGATCAGGTCGTCGCTGACTTGAAATCTCGCGGCCATAAGATCACCGTGCAATCCCCTTATGGAACACTCTCCGCGCCCACGGTTATCGTTTATGACACTAGGAACGGTGTCTCGTCCGCAGGCGCCGATCCGCGGCGAGGGCGTTACGCAGTAGCATGGTAGGGCTGGCAGTCCTGCCCGTCGTTTCAAAGGGCTACGCATCTTCAGCGAGGGGGGTTGCGGGCTAGATCAAATTCGGATCGTAGACAAGTCCAGGCTCGTCGCTAGACTCGGAAGACTTGAGAATCAAGCGCAAGGTCAGGTGCTATCAATTTTAGGGGAGATGTTTGCCCTGTGAATTTTGTTCGAAGTTCGACACCAGGTTTTAGCTAGTTCCAGCAGAAGAATTCATGGATAAGGACAACTGATTGCTCCCCATCAATCGACCTG
This sequence comes from Pyrinomonadaceae bacterium, assembly GCA_031392315.1. GTDB lineage: Bacteria > Acidobacteriota > Blastocatellia > Pyrinomonadales > Pyrinomonadaceae > PSRF01. The sequence continues at coordinate 4,852 of JANMVC010000014.1, forward strand.
TTTCACCATTCTCTATTTGGGCACTGCTGTTGCTTCTCGGCTTGTGTGTGTGGAATGGGTGTGGCCGCGAAGCACCCGCCGGCCGCGACGACGCCGCCACCAGCCGCGAGCGGGGCGCCCAAGTCGTTGCAGACTACCTCAAGCGCGACGCATCGCCCTACCGCAAGAACCGAGTCCGCATGACTATCACTTCGGCAGCCGACCCGCAGCAGATTTACGAGTTGGAGATCTGGCGCAAGCAGACTGCAACTGAAACTCTCACTCTGACGCATGTTGTGCAGCCTGCACACGAAAGCGATCTTGCCGCCTTGAGCATCGAACGGAAGGGAGAGGCCACGATCAACGTCACCTACGTCTCGGCGATGGATCAGTTTCGTGAAACGGGAACGAACAAAATGTTCTTCGGGGGCTTGACGGCCCAGGAGCTTCTCGGCGAATGGGATAAATATGACTACCGCCTGGTGGCTGAGAAAGATTTCGAAGGCGCCAAAGTCTTCGAAGTTGAAGGGGAGCTTAAGCCCTCAAACGACTCGATTATCTTTCGAACGCGAACGCTCTTCCGCGCCGATACAAAGCTGCCCGCTGAAATGCGCCTCTTCAATTCCGAGAGCAAGGAATTGCGCACCTTCCACGTGCGCGAGTATCGCAACGTCGCGGGACGTGAGGTCGTCTGGCGCACAGAAATTGAAAACCACTTACGTCCGACCAAAATCACCGTTGAAACGTTGAGCCTCGATTGGCCCGAGAAAGCGGATGATGCAATGTTTACGCGAGACCGTTTGAAACAATTGGCGCTGCGAAAGAACTAAAGGGCAGTCGGCAGCAGTAGGCAGAAGCAGTAGGCAGAACAAATACCCAAAACGGTTAGCGCTTGGCCGTAAAGCGGATCCACGAAATACCCGAATGATCACGACGCAGCGTTAGTGTAGCTTGGTGTGATTTAGTGGATCGTTTCCCTGGTTTTGCATTGCGAAATCAAGAGAATCCGCGAGATGGAGAAAATGACCAAATCTGACAGCGTGGTGTGGCTGGAAAAAGTTTCCAAAGCCTACGGCGATGGGCAATTGTTTTATGCGCTCAACGGTGTGGATCTCGAAGTCGGCCGCGGAGAACGGGTGGCGATCATGGGGCCCTCGGGAGCAGGAAAGTCAACCATGCTGAATCTGATCTGCGGCCTCGATGTCCCGACTTCGGGCCGCGTTTGCATTGAGGGAACTGACTTGTCCCAGTTGAGCGACGATCACCGCACGCGGCTTCGCCGGGAAAAGGTGGGCATGATCTTTCAATCGTTCAACCTGCTGCCGACGTTATCGGCCATGGAAAATGTTTCGCTGCCGCTGCGTCTCCGCGGGCGATCAAGGCGCGAGTCGGAAAAAAGCGCGCACGCGTTGCTGGAGCGTGTGGGCTTACACAGACAGGCGACGCACCGTCCTGATGAGATGTCTGGCGGAGAATGCCAGCGAGTGGCGATCGCGCGCGCCTTGATCTTTGACCCGCCACTGCTGTTGGCCGACGAGCCAACGGGCAACCTCGATTCAGCCAGCGGTACTGAAGTCCTGCAACTGCTCGATGAGCTGCACCGGGAACTCAATACCACGATTCTGCTAGTGACACACGACTCACACACGGCCCAGAGTTGCGAACGCATGTTGATTCTGCGCGACGGCCGTGTGGCTGAAGACAGCACACTTTCTGTTTCCAGCGATACTCTTTTGACGGAGACTCTGTGATGGTAAGCGCGCTGACATTCGTCACCGTCCGGCAGTGGGCCTTGCACAAGCTTCGGCTCGGCCTAACGCTGATGGGCATAGCGCTGGGAGTCGCTGTCTTTTTCGCAGTCCGCACAGCTAACAACACGCTCGTCAATTCCCTGGCTTCCACAGTTGAGAAGCTGGCGGGTCGCGCCACGCTCCAGGTTTCGGCCGGTGAAGCCAGTCTTCCCGCCGAAGTGCTCACCGCTATACGGAAAACACCCAACGTGTTTCTGGCTGAACCGGTTATCGAAAGAGTCGTGCAGACCGCCTTGCCCGATGGGACCAGCCTGCTGGTGATGGGGCTGGACACGGGCAGCGACTTGAAACTTTACGAAGGCGAGTTTGACGAAGCTGGACTCGAAATCAGCAACCCTCTGGCGTTTAGCGAGCGGCCCGACTCCATCGCTGTTTCACGGCCCTTCGCGGATCGCTACGGCCTCAAGGACGGCGACACGCTCCCCGTGCACACGCAAAAAGGACCACAGAATTTCACCGTGCGAGGATTCTTCAAGACCACCGGCGCCAGCGTCGTCTTTGGCGGCAACATTGCCTTGATGGACATTCATGCCGCCCAGTTGGCTTTCGATCGCGCCGGCAAGTTTGATCGCATCGATGTCATGACCAAGCCCGGTGCGAACGTTGACACGGTCCAGCAAGCGCTGCGGTCAAGTCTCCCGGCAGCTCTCGAAGTTGCCAAGCCTGATCGCCGTGGCGAGGGTCTGGAGAAGGCCATCTCGGCGATGCACTTGAGTCTCCTGCTCATGAGCCTGCTGGCAGTCACAGTCGGCGTCTTCATAATCTTCAATTCGATGAGCGTCAGTGTGAATCAACGTTGGAAAGAAATTGGAATTCTGCGTTCGATAGGAGTTGAAGCGGGTCAGATCCAGAAGATGTTTCTGGTCGAAGCCATCGTGTTGGGCCTGGTTGGTTCGGCGCTGGGCGTCGGGTTGGGTTTTCTGCTTGCCGAGGGCGCAACCAGGATCATGAGCAACGTTTCGGCCGCGATGTACGGTCTGGTTTCAACTCCCGAGCCATTTGCGTTTCGCTGGGACTATGCGCTTTCCGCCTTCGCGATTGGCGTGGCTACTTCCCTAATAGCGGCGTGGGTGCCCGCGCGCGCGGCGTCTCGGCTAAATCCCATTCAAGCCTTGCACAACATCGAGGTCCAGCGCAGCGAAGGAGTGCTGGGCTGGTCGCGCTTCGGCCTGGGATTATTGTTCATTGCCCTCGGCCTGGCGCTCACCTTCTTTTCCCCTCCCCGCGTCGGCTTGTTTATCCACTTCGCCTACTCGCTGATGGTCCAGTTTGGCATGATTCTCTTGTTGCCGAGACTCGTGGTTTGGGGTTCACGCATTCTGCGTCCGGTGATGGGGCAACTCTTCGGCGCTGAAGGATTGATGGCTGTTGACGCGACCGTACGCATGCCGCGACGCACCTCAGCCACAGTAGGGTCATTGATGTTGGGGTTGTCTTTTGTCTTTTCCGTTGGCGCTTTCATTCATAGCCACAAGGCCGCACTGAACCGGATGGTCGACCGCTGCGTCAACGCAGACTTGATGGTCGCCACCTCAGATCAGTTGCGATCACGCACCTATCATTTCAGTGAAGACCAGGAAAGGCGCGTCAGCTCTCTTCCCGGAGTCAGGAACCACGACGGGATGCGGGTGACGCCGTTGAAGCATGGAGATGATGAGGTCATGGTCATGGCTCGCAACATGGATGTCTGGTTTGCGAATTCGCCTGACCTGCTGGAGGAAGGCAACACGCAGGCGGCGCACAAGCAGTCGATGCGTGGCGAGGGTTTTGTGATCTCGCAGAATCAATCTTTGCAAAGTGGCGTGGGCATCGGTGACGATATTCGTCTGGAAACTCCTGGCGGCCCGCTCACCAGACCGGTGGTCGGGATAGTTGAGTTCTACTATGTTGAAAAAGGCACGGTCTTCATGGATCGAGAACTCTACAAGCAATATTGGGGCGATACTGCAGTGGACCTCATCCTGCTTTATCTGAAGCCTGGTGTTGATCGTGTCTCGTTTAAGGCGGAGATCAATCGCGCGATGGCCAGCGAACAGCGCGCCTTCACCTACACGAATGAAGAATACAAGCAGTGGAGCTCGCGTCTGACAGATCAGTTTTTCACGCTCACCTACCTGGAAATGCTGATAGCTATCTTCGTGGCTACCATGGGCCTGATAAACATGCTGGTGGTTTCGGTGTCAGACCGGCAACGAGAGCTGGGTATTTTGCGTGCCCTTGGCGGCTTGCGAAGCCAGGTGCGCAAGATCGTTATTCTGGAAGCCGCCACTATTTCGCTCGTCGGTTTCGGCACTGGCGTTATTGCGGGCTTGTTCAATGCCTATTTCCTGGTGCGAACGGCGGCCAGAATCATCGCGGGCTTCAACCTGCGCTTCGAGTTTCCCTTGAGCGTAGTGCTCGTCACCCTCCCGGTCGTGCTGATCGTGGCGCTCCTGGCCGCATGGTGGACGGCCCAACGCGCGTTGCGGCTGCGGGTAGTTGAGGCGATCGGATACGAGTAACCACAATGAATCGACGAGTGAATCGGCAAACGCGTTCTAGAGGGATGTTCCAGTTAACGATGAGCGCTGCCGTGTGCGCTATCGTGGGACTCGTATCTCCCGCCCCGGCACGGACTGCCGCTCACGCTTTGCTTTGCCGGAGTTTGAAAGCGCAACCAGACCGATGGGTTGCGAAGCGCGTCGATGCGCTTGTCCAAACCGCGCGCTGGGCCTACGAGAGCGATGAGGCACTTCCGAAGTATGAAAGAGTGCTCGATCGAATCATGCGCACAATGCGCCGATGCAAGCTCGCCGAAAATAAGGATTTCACCAGTCGGTATCGGACATTTGTTGAATATGTCGACACAGTCGGGCTTGAGCGCCGACCTGGTCATGAGCTCGGATTTGCAGTTGGGGATGAACAATATTTTTCGGAGACTCGCCACTTCGTAGAGATTCCGGAGTTTCTGCTGGACCAGACGTTCCTGCGGTCGGTGAGCCGTTATGAAACACTCGAGCGCGCTAAGAATTTCCTTCGGAAACTAAACTCAAGCAGAGATCCTGCCGAGCAACTCATCTTTTTCAGTTACAAATCGCGACACCTGGGCACTCCCGACAACAACGATAGTTATCGCAGGCTGCTGATCGTCGTACCGGGGAATGCGCAGCAGGGCGTGCCTGAGAAGTGGGTGCAATTTGGCGTCACCGATCCGCGAGCACCCACGCGAGTGCGCAACATATCGGTCGTGTCCGCGCTGACCAGCACTGGCGGAACCTTTAATGTTTACTTCAAAGACTTCTACCGAACGTATCGCCGCAACGGCTTGATAAGTGTTGATGGTCGTTGGGAACTCGACGAGGGAGACGATAACTGCGCGCAGTGTCACAAGAGCGGCATCATTCCCATCTTTCCCGTGCGCGGCAGCGTTAGAGCTGACGAGCAAGACGCTCTGCTGGCAGTCAATGAAAGATTTCGAACTTATGGTTCACCGCGGTTTGGCCGGTACCTTAACCCAAAGACTCTGGGACCGGGCCTCAGCTCGGCAGGTCTGGAAGATCGTCGGCGGCGTTTCGGTGCGAACTTTGAAAAGACCCCTGCCGCACAGGCGATGGTCTGCTCCTCTTGCCACACGCCCGAGCGAGTGGGCGCTCTCAACTGGCCAATGGACAAGACTTTGATCAGCTCCTACGTTAAGGGAGGGCAAATGCCACTGGGCCACAAACTCAAAGCTGCCGACCGGCGCGAGCTGTATGGAAAATTAATTCAGGAGTATTTCGCAACTGACAAAGACAACCCGGGCATTCTTAAGTCATGGCTCCTGGGGCAACGTCAATGAACCTCGCCACGTCGTGCTTGCGATCTCCCGAAAGCCATTTGTGTTCGGTGGATGTCAAACGTATATTGATCGCGCCTGGCAGAACCGTCCCGAAATCCTAAAAGGTGAGATAGAAAAGTTATGAATGAACGTGTGGAAACTACTCCCGCAAGCGAACCAGTTGGGTCTTCTTCCTTGATTCGGCGCATCGCGATTTACGCTGTCGTGCTGCTCATTGTCTTCCTGCTCGGCTTCGTTCCAATGTGGATCAAAGCGCGCAGTTGCGGGATTGCGCTCGCCGACGCGGAGCAAAAGTTGGGGCTGGCTCAAATGCAGAATAGTCTGGCCGCTTCTGTGATCGATGCCCGGCGCGGTGACTACGAACCGGCGCGCGTGGCTGCAAGTCAGTTTTTTACTTCGTTGCTAGCGGAAGTAAACAAGGGCGACGATTCAGCACTTAACGCGGCCCAACGAGGAGCCGTGCAGCCACTCTTCACTCAACGCGACGAGATTAATACGTTGCTGGCCCGCAGCGATCCCGCGGCGGCGGATCGGCTATCAGATTTGTTTGCCACTTACCGCAAGATCTTGAGCAGTTGAGTTGTTCCGCAGAACCTACTCCACAAATGAATCCGCACGAGTTCTTTGGCGACATCGACATTTACCTGTTTGACCAACTGCTAAAGGGCCGCCTTAATCCTCAAATGAAACTGCTCGATGCCGGCTGCGGTAGCGGTCGCAACCTCCCTTTCTTTCTGAGAACGGGATACGACGTCTACGCGGTGGACCAGTCAACCGGGGCGATTGATCGAGTGCGCGCGCTGGCCGCGGAGCTTGCGCCCCATTTACCCGCCGATAACTTTCGAGTTGAACCGGTGGAGCAAATGTCGTTCGCTGACTCAAGCTTCGACGCGGTGATTAGCAGCGCAGTGCTTCACTTTGCGCGCGATGAAAGCCACTGGCAGACTATGGTCGCTGAGATGTGGCGCGTGCTGCGACCGGGGGGAATATTCTTCGCTCGGCTCGCGTCTGCCGTGGGAATTGAGAGTCAGGTGGAGAAGATCGAAGGCCGGCGATTTCACCTGCCTGATGGCAGCGATCG
>JANMVC010000015.1:0-4635 GCA_031392315.1 Pyrinomonadaceae bacterium
GATGTTGTGTTGGATCCCAGCCTGCCGTCCTTCGCCCAACTTGGGCTCAAAGTAGCTTCCACTCTCCGACTTCATCGAGTAAGGACGATTACGATGGCGCTAATTCGTCGCGAACTGGGAACGCTGACTCCGGCCCTCCAACTAGAAGTCAACAACCGTTTGCGCCTTCTATTTGACCTTTAGTTGCTGACTAGTTAAGCAAGCAACATCCATCGTAGAATCGACATCGAAGGCAGCTCGCAGAGTTTAGTCCCGAGGGAATTGGAAACTGGCAAATGGCATTGATGGAAGTAGTAACGTGGCCGAATCCGGTGCTCGACAATCCGGGCGAGCCAGTCACGGAATTTGACGACAGTCTGAAAAAGCTCGTCAGCGATATGTTTGAAACGATGTACGCGGCGCCGGGCGTTGGTCTGGCGGCGGTGCAGGTAGGCGTGGCAAAACGCCTTTTCGTGATGGACTGCTCGGGCGGAAAAGATCCGGATCAACGCATTGTGATGATTAACCCGGAGGTGATTCACGTTGAGGGCGAACAAAACGGCGAAGAGGGCTGTCTGTCGTTTCCCGGAATCTTTACGCCGGTCGAGCGTAGCTTGCGGGCGGTGGTGCGTGCACACGATATCAACGGAGATGAATTTGAACTGGACGACACCGAGCTGACCGCGCGCTGCATGCTGCACGAAACTGATCACTGCGACGGCATCGTGTTTCTCGACAAGATGAGCTCGCTCAAGCGCGAGCTGGTGAAACGGAAGATTAAGAAACTGCAACGAGCAGGGAAGTGGTAAAGCCAGGCAGCAGGAGCAGGTGGCAGTCGGCACGAGCGACACTGAAGGGGAGCACTTGGAGAGCAATCTTCGGTGCTCTTCCTGTTTTCTCCCTCTGCCAGGGAGATACGGGTTTGTTTGGCTGTCACGTTTCCTGCCGTCTGCTCCTGCCGACTGCTCCTGACTAATCCGCCGTGATACTATTTGGAAAAATCCAAACTGGAGTTAGACATGCCTACAGAATTTCGTAACGAACCGTTTACAGATTTCAGCAAAGAAGAGAATGCGGCGGCGATGCGCGCGGCGCTGGAGCAAGTGAAGAGCGAACTGGGTCGCGAGTACCCGCTGGTGATTGGCGGCGAGCGCATCAACACTGACGCCAAACTCGACAGCATCAACCCGGCGAATCGCACTCAGGTAGTTGGGCGATTTCAAAAAGCAACCACGGACCTCGCTAATCGCGCGGTTGAGTCGGCTTACGAGACTTTTCAAACCTGGAGAAACACGAGCGCTGAGGAGCGCGCTGAATTCCTGTTTCGCGCCGCGGCGATCCTCCGTGAACGAAAGCATGAGATGTCTGCGTGGATGGTTTACGAGGTGGCCAAGACCTGGGCCGAAGCTGATGGCGACACTGCCGAGGCGATTGACTTCCTCGAATTCTATGGCCGCGAGATGCTGCGCTACGCCGAAGGTACGCCGCTGGTGAAGCTTGAGGGCGAAGACAACCGAATGGACTACGTGCCGCTCGGCGTGGTCGCCGTGATTCCACCCTGGAATTTTCCGCTGGCCATCATGGCAGGTATGACTGCGGCGGCTTTTGTCACCGGCAACACTGTCGTCCTGAAACCTTCGTCTGACGCGCCGACCATCGCACACAAGTTTTTTGAGGTGCTCGAAGAAGTTGGATTGCCGGCGGGCGTAGTTAACTTTATGACCGGCTCCGGTGCCGAAGTTGGCGACGTGGTTGTCGATCATCCGAAGACGCGCTTCGTGGCGTTTACCGGTTCGAAAGAAATCGGACTGCGAATCAACGAGCGGGCCGCGAAAGTTCATGAAGGACAGATTTGGCTCAAGCGAGTGATAGCCGAGATGGGCGGCAAGGACGCGATCATCGTGGCCGACGACGCCAACCTCGACGATGCTGCCACCGGGGTAGTGCAGGCTGCGTTTGGTTTCCAGGGACAGAAGTGTTCCGCGTGTTCACGCGCGATTATTGACGCCAGCGTTTACGATGTGATGTTGGAAAAGATTGCCGAACGGACGGAGAAGATCAAGACCGGAGACCCGAACGATGGCGCTACAAACATGAGCGCCGTCATCAATGAGAAAGCTTTCAAGGCAATCAATGGCTACATCGAGAAGGGGAAGAGCGAGGGCGGCAGAGTCGTGGCCGGCGGCGGTTCCGATGGCGAACAGGGTTTCTTTATTGAACCGACGGTGATCGCCGACGTGAAGCCGGGCGCGACGATCGAGCAGGAAGAGATTTTTGGCCCAGTGCTGGCGGTGATCAAAGCCAACGACTACGACGACGCGTTGAAGATTGCCAATGATACGCAGTATGGATTAACGGGCGCAGTCTACAGCGCAGACGAAGCGAAGCTGGAAAGAGCGCGTCGGGAATTCCATGTCGGCAATCTCTATCTCAATCGGAAATGCACGGGAGCTTTGGTGGGCGTTCATCCGTTTGGCGGTTTCAATATGTCGGGGACTGACTCGAAAGCTGGTGGCCGCGACTATCTTTTGCTGTTTATGCAGGCGAAGGTTTCGGCAGAGAAGGTCGGGGCGACCAGCAAGCTCGCCGAGAAGAGGGCGGCGATCTGATTCTTGGAGGACTGCGGCTTGGCCGCCTTCCGTGCGGAAAGGCTCTGCCTTTCCGAAAGCCTTCAGATGTTGACCGAGGCTGCGCCTCAAGAGGTAGGCGCAGCCTCATTTCATGTTTGAGTCATCAACGGTAAGGCCGAGCCTTACCGCACGGAGTGCGGCAGAGCCGCCACAATCATGCGCATAGTTTTCATGGGAACGCCGGAATCTGCCGTGCCGTCTTTGCAGCGTTTGCTCCAGGATGGGCATGACATCGCGGCAGTTTGGACGCAACCGGACAAGCCGGCAGGGCGAGGGGAAAAGATGCACGAGTCGCCGGTGAAGACTTTTGCGCTTGAGCATGGCCTGCGAGTGGAGCAACCGCGAAAGATCAAAATCGACGAAACGAAACAATTGTTTGCGTCCTACAACGCCGACGTGGGGGTCGTAGTAGCTTACGGCCGAATTCTTCCGCCAGAGTATCTGGCCGCGCCCAGACGCGGCTGCGTCAACGTCCACTTTTCTTTGCTGCCGCTTTATCGTGGCGCGGCTCCGGCAAACTGGGCCATCGTCAATGGTGATGAGAAAACCGGCGTGACCACTATGTTCATTGAAGAGGAATTGGATTCGGGGCCGATCCTCATGCAACGCGAAACTACCATTGGTGAAACGGAAACCGCGCCCGAATTAATGCAGCGTCTCGCGTTAACCGGCGCCGAACTGTTGAGTGAAACGCTCGCGCAGATTGATACCGTCACGCCGCGACCACAACACGACCACCAGGCCACGTTTGCCCCGGTTCTCAACAAAGCTGTTGGGGCGATTGGCTGGCAGAATCCTGCGTTAACTATTGAACGCTGCGTCCGCGGCTTTCAGCCATGGCCCACCGCCTACACACATCATGCGGGACGCCGGTTGATCGTTTGGAAAGCTGCCGTTGCTGGGGATGTTGCTGCCAACGAAAGAGCGCAGCCGGGTGAAGTAGCCGCGGCGGACGGCGACAATCTGGTGGTTTGGTGTGGCGACCAAACTCAGTTGCGTTTGTTGGAAGTGCAGCCGGAAGCCAAGCGCCGCATGAGCGCGCGCGACTTTCTCAATGGAACGCGTCTGAAAGCTGGCGATCGATTTGGCGAAGTCTAATTCCTCAGTCTCACCGGCCCGGCTGGGGGCGTTTGAAATTCTGCGGCGCGTGGAAGACGGCGCCTATGCTTCTGTGCTGCTCGCTGCGAAAGAGCCGGCGCTGGCACCGCTTGATCGGTCGCTTTGCCACGAACTTGTGATGGGCGTCCTGCGCCGGCAGTTGTGGCTCGATCGGCTCGCCGAGTTTTACTCCAACCGCAAAGTCGGCGAGCTGGACGCAGACATTCGCCTCGCGCTGCGTCTTGGTCTTTACCAGTTACGATTTCTCACGCGCGTTCCGGCGTCAGCCGCCGTTAATGAATCAGTCAATCTCGTTTACTTCGCGCGCTTGCGATCTGCGGCTGGTCTGGTCAACGCAGTGCTGCGGCGAGCCACGCGCGAGCCGGATGCTGATCCGGTCTCGTCGATCACGGATACAATCGAACGGGTTGCCGTCGCCACTTCCCATCCAGTTTGGCTGATCGAGCGTTGGGCTCGTGCAATTGGCCTCGATGAAGCGACCGCTTTCGCACACGCTAACAATGAACCTGCGCCGGTGGCATTTCGCGTGGTACAAACTCGCGCTGCGGAAGCGGAGATTTGTGATCAACTTCGCGCGCAAGGGGCGACGCTAACACCTTCGAAGATTGCCGGAGGCGCTTGGCGGATTAGCGACGCGGCAAAGTTGCTTTCCGAGCTGGTGGCAACAGGGAAAATCTATATTCAGGATGAGGCCTCACAGTTGGTTGCGTCAGCGCTCGGCGCGCAGGCCGGTGAGTTCATCCTCGACTTGTGTGCGGCGCCTGGAAGTAAAACGAGCCAAATCGCTGATGCCGCCGGCGACGCCGCGTTGATAATTGCGGCCGACATCCACCCGCACCGCCTCCGCACCCTGACTGAGACCGCGCGGCTGCAAGGTCTGACCGGAATCCACTGTGTCGCGCTGGAC
>JANMVC010000039.1:0-5700 GCA_031392315.1 Pyrinomonadaceae bacterium
CGCTGTTTGTTAACGACACGATTCCAGCGTCTACCTCGGTTCTTTATGACAGCTTTTTCAACTTTGGCGTCGAAGACATTCTCGGCCCAATGGGCCAGGTCTCCATTGCCGGTTTCAATCCGGTGGGAGTTGACGTTTTCAATTTTCCCCAGGCCCGCGTCAACAACACATACCAGTTGGCAGACAATCTGACGTTCCGCCCGGGCAACCACAGTTTCACCTTCGGAGTTGATTTCAGGCGCACCGAGTTGCATACCGACCTGCCACGAAACGCGCGCCCGCTGCTGACCTTTAATGGCACGCCGCGCGCGCAAGCCAATCAAGCAGGGGTGCAGTTGAATGGGTTTATTAGGCCTGAGGACCTGGCGGCGGCCTCTGCGCCAAGTGGAATTCTGCAAACGGTCCAGACCGACCCAAACTCGAAAATCAATCTGCGCTATTACCAGTACAACTATTTCGCGCAGGACGATTGGCGTGTGCGGCCAAACCTGACGATCTCGCTCGGTCTACGCTATGAATACAATTCGCCGCCCGTCGAAGGGCAGCGCCGCATTGAAAGGACGTTTGCGGATCCTTCGCTGGCGCTCGTGCCGGGCCTGGGAAATTTCCTCGGCGGCCGCAACCGAATCTATGATCCCGATCGGTGGAATTTTGGTCCGCGTCTCGGAGTAGCTTATTCGACTCACTTGCTGGGCCTGCAGCGCGCTTCCGTTCTCCGCGCCGGCTACGGCATTTTTTACGACCAGGCCATCGGCGCAGTGGTCAGCCAGTCGCGCAATGTCTTTCCAAACTTTCTGACGTTGAACCTCGCCGGTGGATTGCCAAATGCGATTGGCGGTAACCCAATCCCAAATAGCTTTGGCTTCAACATCACCGACCCGACGCTTCCGTTTTTCCCCTGTCCCGGCCCGCAGGGCGTAGTGTTTCTGCCAATCGTCCAACCCGGCACACTCAACACTTTGAATCCGGCCGTGCCGCTCGCCTGCCTGGTGGCAATTAACACTTCTTTCCCTGGCGGTTTCGGTTTTACTCTGCCCGAACGGAAACTGCGCATGCCCATGGCCCACCACTATTCCATTTCGCTCGAACAGGAACTGAACCCTAACGCCGTAGTTTCGTTGGCTTACGTCGGCACGCAGGGGCGGCGGCTGTTGCGACTTACGACGCCGAACCTTGGGCCAAACGCTTTCCTGATTCCGACTTCAGTGAATGTCGTCGGGTTTCAACCAAACATTTCCGGAGTTGCCTTAGGTCCGGGTCAGCGGCCGGGAGCTGCGGGGGCAACCGGCGGCCGGCCAGTAAACCAGGCCGGCTCCGTGGCAATCTACGAATCATCCGCCACATCGCGTTACGATTCATTACAAGTTCAGCTTCGCGGACGCTTCCATCGGTCGACGAGCTATCAACTTTCCTACACGCTATCGAATGCTGTCGATGATGTCTCCGATGTTTTCGATCTAGCTGGCGCGCCGGCACTGCCGCAGAACAGTTTTAGTTTTGCTGGTGAGCGTGGCCCGGCAAACTTTGATGTGCGCCACCGCGTGGCCTACCACTTTGTCGCGCAACTTCCGTCATTCAAGTCTCGCGCGTCTTTCTTCCGCGCGCTGTTTGGAAATTTTCAACTTGCCGGCACTGGCAGTCTCCGCACGGGACAGCCCTTCACAGTGAACAGCATTTTCGACGTTAATCTCGACGGCAACCTCTCTGACAGGCTGGATAATACCAACGGCCTCATCGTCACGGGTGATCGCCGCCAGCCGTTGAGATTAGAAGTAGCCGACCCAACGACGCTGCTGGCGGCGATTGGGGAGGATGGTCGTATCGGTCGAAACACATTCCGCACCGGCAATGTCATCGAGATGGATCTGTCTGTCAGTAAGAATTTGAACTTCTCAGGTGGCCGCCGGCTGGTTCTGCGTGGAGACATCTTCAACTTTATTAACCGCTCAAACTTCGGTGTTCCCGTGCGTTGGCTGGGCGCCGCAAATTTCGGTCAGGCAACGGAAACGATCACGCCGGGACGCCGGCTACAACTTACGGTCAAGTATTCCTTTTGACATCGCCAACCGAGGCTACCGAATGTCTCTTCCGCTGTAACCCAACGACCCGCCGGAGGCTCGACTGGTTGATAACGGCTGGCACGCGGAGCGCGGACTAAAGCAGACCAGCCAGCCCCGCGGGTGGAGTGGCCACGGCCAGGTGCCTCGAAAAACCCTAGGCAGTCATCTGATTCTTTGGCATAATCCGGCCAATTCTGAGGCTCGCTTTGTTTTGCTTTCCAATCTCGGCGCTGGGTCGCCAGAGGAATTCCATCCGTTACCCACCTCGCTCCCGTATGTAGAGTTGGGTCTGAGTAAAATACAATGAGTTCTCCCACAACTCAGCAATTCAATCCGCAGCCAACTCTTCGTCGGCGCATAGCTCGCTATCAATCAATCGTTTTCAGTACCCTCCTGATCCTTTGCCTGCTGCCTTTTCTCGTCGCGGGGTTGACCCAATCAATGTCTCGGAGCGCATCCCCAAAGCGCGCGACCGAGACGCTGGCTCGTTTGAGCGAGGAAGTGAGCGTCGAGGCTCGGGGGCGTGGCAATCCACTAATCAATCTTAGCGATGGGCACCAACTGCTTACCTCATACGTTGGTCCCGAAGACCTAAGCGCTGCGCTCGAACAGAATCGGGCCGAGCCGCTCAGTCTGGCCTCCGCTGATTTCGACGAAGATGGAGTGCCTGATTTGGTTACTGGTTACGGGTACAACGGGCAGGGAATTGTGACTCTCCTGCGCGGTAACATTGATTCGATTTATCCCAACGCCCCGGAAGCCCAAGAACGAAGGCTGTCTGGAACATTTACTGAGGCGCCGTTTGTCTCGCCCGCCCATATTCTCGCCGCGCCGTCTGCTGCAAATTTCGTCGGCGCCGGAGATTTCGACGGCGACAGCCATTGGGATGTAGTAGCAGCTGAGCGCGGTGGCCAGTTCCTCACACTGCTTTCTGGTGACGGACGTGGAGGCTTCGAAGCGCCGAAGACAATCGGCTTGTCTGGCAAGCTAACGGTCATGAATACCGGCGAGGTGAACCGCGCCGACGGCCTGACCGATGTTGTTGTCGGAGTTGACACGAGCCATGGCGCGGCGGTGTTGGTCTTCGAAGGTCCGAATGGCGCACTAAGTGAACCGCCGGAAGTATTACCGATGCCTGGCGCTGTGAGTGCGCTGGTGCTGGGGCTATTAGACAACGGCTACGAGATGGACCTGGCAGTCGGCGCGGGTGAGCGGCTCGAAGTTGTTCACGGACGTGATCGCAAGCTCTCGCTCCCCGCTGAACAGCAGCAGAAGGTTCTGCCCGCGCAGATCGAAACACATTTTCTAAGCGAGTCGATCAAATCGCTGGTCATCGGTGATTTTTCACCGGCGCACGGACAATCGTTGGCAGTGTTAACGGTGGACGGACAGGTAACAGTGTTGTCTCCATCAGCGATCGGCAGCAGCGAGGCGACACCAGGGTCTCGCGGGAGCGGGTGGCAGGAACGCCGCGTTGCCAGCAGCACTGACTTTCAAGCGACGCAGTTGGTGCGAGCGAAGGTGTCAAGCTTACCGGGCGACGACCTGCTGATCGTAGATGCGAACGATCAGTTACGTCTGTTGGCAGGTGTGACGGCGGATGGCTTCGCACAAACGACCACGCTTGAAACTGCCAGGCAGCCAATCACTCTATTGCCTATGCGGTTGAATGGGGACGCATTGTCGGATCTGATCGTGCTGCAAAAGGGACAGAGCGCGCCCGGCTTTATTGCGACCGCAACCGCTCAGACATTCGTGGTTAACTCAACCGCTGACACGAACGACGGCTCGTGCACTGCAACCCCCAACGGGTGCACTTTTAGAGAAGCACTCAACGCATCGAATAACAATTCGGGCGCCGATACGATTAACTTCAACATCCCGGGCTCGAATTTTACGATTACCCTGGTCCAGAGTCTGCAGTCATTGAACGAAACAGTCACTATTGATGGGACGACCCAACCCGGCTTCCCGGGCACGCCGATAGTCGAGCTGAATGGCAATGGCGGCAACTTCCCCGGACTGTTTATTAATGCTAGTAACTGTCTCATCCGTGGACTGGTGATCAACCGCTTCCAGGGCTCCCCCATCGGGGGTTTCAGTAACGGGGAAGTGATTGAAGGAAACTATCTGGGTGTTAATGTCGCCGGAAATGCAGCCCTCACTAATGGACAATGGGGCATTCTTATGGGTAACGGCGCCACCAACCTCTTAATTGGCGGCACCACGGCTGCCGCGCGGAATGTGATTTCTGGCTTTACCAGTGCGGCCCTTTTCATCGGCGGGTTTGGTACCACCGGGGTTGTTATTCAAGGGAACTTCATTGGCACCGACTCCACCGGGCAGACCGCGCTGAGTACTACCGGGAACGGGATTCAACTGTTCCGTGCGACTAACAGTACGATTGGCGGTACTACAGCCCAGACACGCAACGTTTTCGGCGGCTCGGGCGGAGGGGTAGCTATTGGTGACGGCTCCACCGGAATTCTGGTCCAGGGCAATTACGTTGGCACAAATGTGACCGGCACGATCGCCCTCCCAAACGGTACAGGAGTGGGCTTTGTCGACTCGTCCAACAATACTGTCGGCGGTACGGTCAGCAGTGCCCGCAACCTCATATCGGGCAATCGAAATACCGGATTAGGTATTAACCCCTTTACCAGCAACGCCTCAGGAAATCTGATTCAGGGCAACTTTATTGGCACTAACGTGACTGGTACAGGGGCTCTCCCCAACGCTGACGGGGTGGCCTTTGCCGGTAGCGCCGGCAATACGGTAGGTGGCACCGCGGCCGGTGCGATGAATCTCATTTCAGGTAATACAAATACGGGGCTGACTATGGGGGGGGGTAGCAATGATAATCAGGTACTCGGGAATCTTATTGGCACTGACGTCACCGGTACGTTGGCCGTCCCTAATCGGACGCGCGGCGTCTTCATCAAGTTTTCAGATAGAAACACGATAGGCGGTACGACTGCGGCCGCCCGCAACGTGATCTCGGGCAACCTGGACGCCGGCGTAAGAATTTACGGCGGCGTAGGCAATCCTAACTCACCTCCGGCCGGCGCTTCGAACAATGTGGTGCAGGGTAATTTCATAGGAACGGATGTGACCGGCACCCAGAGACTTGGGAACGGTACTGACGGCGTTCAGCTCACGATCCAAACGGGCAGCCCAATCAACACTGTGGGCGGCGCCACCCCTGCCATGCGGAATATCATTTCGGGTAATGGCGGGAATGGAGTGGCTATCGGTATTAAGCGCAACGATCCCGACGCGCCTGGATCAGGCGGCACCGGCATCACGGTTCAGAATAACTACATTGGCACTGACGTCAGTGGCAACAATTGCATTGGCAATACTCTTGAAGGTGTCTTCGTGGATGCAGACTCAGCAATTAACACGATCTCCGACAACCTGATTACCTGCAATGGCCGCAACGGTGTGTTCCTACCTCAAAATAGCAATCCGGCCGTTCGAATCTTTGTCGATAACAATTCGATCTTTGCCAACACGGTCCTGGGAATCGATCTCGGCGTCGCAGGAATCACCGCAAACGACGTGCTCGACACTGACACTGGCGCAAACTTTCAACAGAACTTTCCCGTGCTAACGTCGTTTGGCTCGGCCGCGCCGGTCG
>JANMVC010000041.1:0-3323 GCA_031392315.1 Pyrinomonadaceae bacterium
CGAATGGGCCGGTTTTGCTGGATCGACCCGAAGTGGGAACAGTGTCCGGGTCGTCGCTGGGAAATGTTGGAGCGGTGGTTCCGGGGGCTGGCGCGCGGATAACACCGATCGTCGGCAATTGTGGACCCTGCTGTTCCTCAATCTGTTCGCGCATCAGGCGTGCGGTGGCTTCGCGAGTGTCGTAGCGTATCGGATAAACAATTACGGCTTCTTCATCAAGCCAATTGAGCGTGCCATCAAACGATGCGTTGTCGCTGTGGTAGTCCACTCCATCGCTGAAAAGCACGATGGCCTTGCGGCCTTTGATTCTTCTGATTGATGAAAGCGCGAGCTCGAAGGCATCGTAAAGCTTCGTTCCCCGGCCCGGCATCGTTTTGTTAATCGCGCTGCGGAGAACGGCGCGGTCGCTGGTGAACTCGTTTAAATCCCGCACCTGATCGTCAAACGAAATGACCTTCACACGGTCTGCGCTCTGCAATTGCTCGACGAAACTGATTGCCGCTTCGCGAATCAGCCCAATCTTTTCCCGCGTGCTGCCGCTGGTGTCGAGCATCAGCACCACGTGAAAAGGTGCGCTGACCGTGGCAAAGAACGCCACTTCCTGTTTCACGCCATTCTCGGAAACTGTGAACTCTTCCTGCCGCAAGTCGGGGACGTAGTTACCTTCGCGAGTGGTGACGATTACCGGGACGGTAACGAGGTCGGTGGCAATCCGCAACGTGTCAACTTCCTGCATGTCGGGTTCTGGAGTTGGTTCTGGCGAGGCTTCTACGGCTGGCGCGGGCGATACGGTTTGGGCTGGGGTTGGCGATGGTTTTGGTACGCTTCTCGATCGCCGGCCTTGCGCCAGCGTTGAGTCCACAACTCCAGATGCGCCGGCAACGCAGATACAAGCTGCCAGAATAATGCGAAGAATAGATTGCCGGCGCATGCCTCTCCTTTTTTCTGGTTGGAACCAGGGGCGGTCCGTCGTCATAGCGCGTTACAGTGGATTAGAACAGATTATGAAATAGAACGTGTCGCTACGATGAGACGGGCCAGAATAACCGTTGCCACACACTGATACAACACACAGATAATGGGTCGCTCTCTTTTCTGGGAGCGCGGATGGCCACAAAGAAGAATCGCTCGCTTGCTGCGCCGTGACTCATCCCCTAGAATCGCAAGCGTCCTACTCCTATTTATCTCAATGAGATCTCTATTGCTGGCCGTGCTAGCGGCTTATTTCGTTGCTTCAATTCATGCTGTGCTGGCGTTTGTAAACAAGCGGCGGGCATTGCAACGCGTTTCTGAATGGGCAATGGGGGTGGGCTTCATCCTACACACCGTCGCGTTGATTGCTGACTGGGCCATCTACGGCGAGTATCCGCTGTTTTATCTGCGTGAAGCGCTCGCGTTTTTGGCATGGACCATGGTCGCCAGTTACGCGCTGGTGCTTTACCGCTACCGCGCCAGACCGCTCGGTATTTTTACGTTGCCGCTGGTTTCACTACTGGTGTTCATAGCAATTACGACGCGCTCTGAGCCCATCGCCTCCGTAGAAGCCAGCAGTATTTCCGCCAGCAGGCTCTTCCCACTCCATGCGACGCTGCTCTTCTTTGCCTACGCCGCGTTTTTCGTAGTCTTCGTGGCCAGCGTCATGTATCTGTTGCAGGAGCGCGAACTCAAACTTAAAAAATTTAGCGCGATCTTTCATCGGCTGCCTTCACTGACGACCGTAAACGAGATCGCCACCAGCTCGGCTGCTATCGGTCTGACTTTGTTGACTGTGGGAATTGCCACAGGCATGGTGTGGTCATCGTCACGCGACGGGCGGCTGTGGCACAATGATCCCAAAGAGATTTTCGCCGCGCTGACCTGGCTCCTCTATCTCTTCCTGATTCTTTATCGGTCGACATCGAGTTGGCGTGGACGCAAAGCGGCATGGATGGGCGTCCTGGGTTTTGTGCTGGTGCTCTGCACATTTTTCGGCGCTCGCTTGATGGGCGGCTATCACGTTTTCGGGTGACGGTTAAGTCTACTTCTACGCGATGTCTATTGTTCTGGTAGGAATAAATCATAAGACGGCGCCAATTGAAGTGCGTGAGCGTCTGGCGTTTACTGACTCAGCGTGCGCCGCGGGTCTGCGCGCTTTAGTTGACGGCGAAATCGTGCGCGAAGGCTTGATTGTGTCTACCTGTAACCGGGTGGAAGTTTTGACCGAAACCAGCAGCGCGCGGTTAAGCGACACCACCGAACGCGTCACCCAACTACTTAGCCGGTCCGACTCGTTGCCCCGCTCCTCGTTCGCGCCACATCTTTATCAGCACACGGACGATCAAGCCGTTCGTCACCTCTTTCGCGTCACCTCGTCACTCGATTCAATGGTAGTTGGCGAACCGCAGGTGCTCGGCCAGGTGCGGCGCGCCTATTCCATCGCCCTCGAAGCGGGGACCACCGGCCGAGTTCTCAATCGGCTCGTGCATCATTCGTTCCATGTCGCCAAACGCGTGCGCACTGAAACCGGGATCGGCGCCAACGCGGTTTCCATTAGCTACATGGCCGTCGAACTGGGCAAAAAGATATTCAATTCTTTGAAGGGTCGCACGGCGCGGTTGATTGGGGCTGGTGAAATGGCGGAACTGTCCGCGCGTCATCTCGTCAACGCCGGCGTGTCGCGCGTGCTGCTCGCAAATCGAACTCAAGGCCCGGCGGAGCGACTGGCGGTAGAACTCGGCGCCGAATTCGTGGCGCTGGAGGAATTATCCAACCACCTGGCCACGGCCGATATTGTGATCTGCTCCACCGCCGCAGACGAGTTTGTGATTACCGAGGCAATGGCTCGTGAGGCCCTCGCGAAGCGACGCAATCGTCCGTCGTTTTTCATCGACATCAGCGTGCCACGCAACATCGATCCTGCCGTGGGAAACATTCCCAACGTGTTTGTGTTCGACATCGACGATCTCGAATCGGTGGTTTCGTCAAACATTCGCGAACGCGAACGCGAAGCGGAGCGCGCGGAGTTGATCGTCGAATCCGAGATCATGCAGTTTCAGCAATCGTTACGCTCGCTCGACATTGGCCCCACCATCGGGGCCCTCCGCCAAAAGTTGCAAGACATCGCAAAACTGGAGTTAGCGCGACAGCGTAATCGGCTGGGAAGCCTGACGCCGGAACAGGAGGCAGCCATCGAAGCACTGCTCACCTCCACCGTTAACAAAATCTCCCATCCGGTGTTGAGCCACATCCGCAACTCCTACGAAACTAGCGACTTCGATAACATCCAGTCCTGGCGGGATATCTTCGGCCTCGAAGAATAGTTTGTCAGAACCGCCGGCGGTAGC
>JANMVC010000173.1:0-3137 GCA_031392315.1 Pyrinomonadaceae bacterium
GTCGTCACCACCGTGTAGATGACGGCCAGGAGGAAGGCAATCGCGCCGAGGCGGAATGCGTAAAGGACAGTAAACGGGATACCGCTGGCAGTGTTTCCCTGAACGCCTAACCAACTAAACAAGTAGGGCAACGCGCTGGCGAGCGATGCGCCAATACCGATGAAAAACGATTGCATTACAAAACCCGCAGTGCGCTGCTCAATATTCAGCTTGTCGGCGACGAAAGCACGGAAAGGCTCCATCGAGACATTGATACTGGCGTCCAGTATCCATAGGAAGGTTGCCGCCATGGCCACGGCTGTAATGACTTGTCCGCCAATACTCTTCGCAATTTCGCCGGCACTTGGCATCAGGAAGAGCATCGTCGAGGCGAGAATTGCACCAACAAGGAAGTATGGACGACGGCGACCAAGCCGATTCCAGGTGCGGTCGCTCATCGAGCCGATGATTGGCTGCACCAGCAGCCCGGTGACCGGACCGGCGAGCCAGAGGAGGGGCACGTCGTCGGCCTTCGCGCCGAGATACGTGTAGATGGCGCTCATGTTGGCGAGCTGCAAGCCCCAACCAAACTGGATCCCCAGGAATCCAAAGCTCATGTTGAAGATCTGCCAGAAGCTCAAGCGTGGTTTTTGCATAGCGTATTCCTCTCCAGTAAGCGGACCCATCCTCCACTAAGGCACAAAGACACAAAGCAAACTAAAGCCACCCGCCTTTACGGTTTCTCTTCCTTCGTGCCTTTGTGTCTTTGTGGTTCATTCCGTCTAGCGCGCGTAAATCCCAATGTCTTCCACCACCACATTCCGATCAAGCGACAGCGCATACATCAGCGTGCGTGCCAGGTTGGCGACATGAATAAAACCCTCGCGCGGCGGTTGTTCAGCACCGGAGTTTTCCACGTCAACCAGTCCGGGGCAGAAATTGAAGACGCGAATGTTAGCGCCCGTCTTGCGCACGTGATCGCGCAGCGACTCCGCGTAACCCAACAAGCCAAACTTCGAGGCGCAGTAAGAAGGCACGTCGGCGTAACCGTGCTTGCCCGCTTGCGAGGAAACGTTGACGATGTCTCCGAAATCATTCACGCGCATGTGTGGCAGCACAGCGCGAACTAACTGCATCGCACCGCGTAGGTTCGTCTCCATTACCGTCTCCCAACCCTCGTCGGTGATTTCTTCCGCCGTCTCCGGCACTGCCAGTCCGGAGTTGTTAACCAACACATCAATGGATTGCCAACGCTCAAAGATATCTCTGGCGAGATCATCAACCTGCGCGCGGTCTCGGATGTCAAACTCGTATGGGAAAACTCGCTCAACGCCGACCTCGGCATTTATTTCATCCGCCGTTTGACGTAGAACATCGCGCCGACGCGAGGCGATAACTACTTTGGCGCCCGCCGTCGCCAGTGCTTCCGTGAACGCGCGACCAATCCCGCTGCCGCCACCGGTGACAATCGCAACTTGTTCTGAGAGCGGTTTTGTTTTCATTTAACTTACAGACAGACCGGCCCCGGAAAGGCACAGCCTTTCCGCACTGTACGGCGGCAAAGCCGCGATAACGGCCGAAGTTCAAAAACGCTAGCGAGGTACGAAGAGCGATGCAGAACGCGGCGGCAATGTTATTTTCATTTTGCCCGCGCTGATTCGAACCTCGCTCAATCGTCCAAGTTTGTCGATTAGTGCGGTGCCATCCCCGAGACCCGCTGGTTTGACATCAAATTCAACAGCTGCGGACTTCGAATCATTGTTAATTACGATGATGGCGACCTCTCTCGTTAGCTTCCGCGCATATGCATACTGCTGTTCTGAAACATAAAGATTAACCAACGCTCCACTCCTAAGTGGTTCGAGTTCGACGCGCAGACGAGTTAGCTTACGGATGTAATCGACCAAATCATTTTCTTCCCGCGTTCGTCCTTCGCGCGTAAACGCGTTTCGCTTGTCGCCAGGGAAGCCGCCAGGAAAGTCGGCGCGCGTGGTTGGTTCGTCAGGGCCGGTCATCGCGAGTTCGTCGCCGTAGTAAAGCTGCGGCACCCCGCGCGTGGTCAGGACAAACGCATTCGCCAATTTCAGTCCGGCAATCGTCGCGCCCTTTTCGCTCATGAAGCGGCCATCGTCGTGACCGCCGAGTAAGGTGACCAGAATTTCGGAGTTGTTATAGAGATAATCTGCGGCGAGCGTCTTCGGGATTTCATCCAGCCGATGCCCTTCGGCAAACGCCTGACGAATTGGATAGAACAGCGCGAAGTCGAGCAGCGAATCGAGACCGGAGTCCACGCCATCAAATCGTTTTCGGCCACCCTGGAAAAACGAAACGTGAATTGCGTCGCCGTCTTTGACTTCGCCCACCACGCGGAAATTCGGAAACTCCTTTTTCAGAGCTGCGTTCCAATCGCGCCAGAAACTGTTTGGCACATACTGCCAGGTGTCCATGCGAATACCGTCGAGCCCGGTCGTGCCGATCCACCACAGGGTATTTTGAATCAGGTAGCGGGAAACTTCCGGGTCGTGCTGGTTGAGGTCGGGAAGGAAATCGAGAAACCAGCCTTCCATCGTTTCGCGTCTTAGGTTCTCCACCGGACGCGGATCGTGGAGCACCCAGGTCTGAAAGACATTTTTCAGATGATTGGCCCGCGTGCCGTTGAACCAGGTCGGCGTGGGCGGATCATCAACCCAGGGATGATACGGGCCGGTATGATTCACCACCTGGTCCTGAATGATCTTTATCCCCGACCGATGCGCCGCGTCGACCAACTCGCGCAGTTTATCGAGCGTGCCGAAGTGCTCTTCAACTCCGTAGAAGTCCTGCGGGTTGTAACCGTGAAAACCTGTGCTGGGTTTGTCTTCTTTGAGTTCGATCTGATTCGGGCGATCGTAGTTGTCGTACCAGGGAGTCAACCAGAGGGCGGTGACGCCGAGGTCCTTGAGATAAGGCAACCGATCGATGGCGCCCTGGAGGTCGCCGCCGTGATAGTAGAACTTGTGCTTGCGCTCGTAGATGCCACGCGACTGCGCCGGGCCAGGCGATCGCGATCGCGCTCCGCATCGTCGAGCTCGACGATGCGTTCGAGGGGAGCCTGGTAAGGACGCGGCTCGAGCGGGGGTGCCAAGCCTCCGGTCGCGAGTCGATGCAGACGATGGGCC
>JANMVC010000275.1:0-4905 GCA_031392315.1 Pyrinomonadaceae bacterium
AGCGTTTCCAGATGTTGCTTGAGGATTGGTTGGAAACGCCGCTGCACTTCTGCGCTGGTGGCGACTTCATCCAAATTCTTCACCGTCAGTTCGCGAATAACCTGTTCGACAAACGCATCGTCCGGGTCAGCTTCGATCACCTGCATCAGTTGCAGCGCCGGCTCTTTCAGCTCGACGCACTGCGCCGGCGAATCGTAGAGCGCGCCGTCGATGATGTGTGCCCAATGAATCAACGAAGCCAGCGGCGCGTCGTCAAAGCCAAACTGCGTGCGGGCGACATCGGCGATAAATTCTGTGCAGGATTTGCGAGTGAAGTCGAGAAACTTCCTTCCCGATGTATCCGCGCGAAAATGCGCTTCGTCTGCCGGAGTTAGAAAAGCCGACTCGTGATGATCAAACCACCAGGTCAGTTTTTCCGACGGCGCGTATTTGAAATCGACGATTGCATTTTCATCGCCGTCCAGAAGGTCGACGTCAAACAGATTACCGGGGCGATGCAGCAGTCCCTGGTAACTGACTTCCGCGCCGGGATGAATGCGTTCTTTGTAAAAACGGGTGAAGGTGGCGGCGGAAGCGACACCGTCAAAGCAATGGCCGTGATAAAGCAAGCGAAGTTTCATAAGTAGTCAATGTCCGACAAACTTCAGTTTGTCGAAGAATTGGTTAAGGGTGTCAGCGACAAACTGAAGGAACCTCTGAATAAGTCGCTGAGATTTTCCTTTCCCAAACCCGCGCAGCGGGTGAAAGCATAAAGCCTGGGGTGGAGCGAAGCGAAACCCCAGGTTAACGAACGTTAAAGACCCGGAGCGCGCGAAGCGTGCGATAGAGCAAACCCTACGGTCTATTGATGTTGGATTCGCTGTCGCCCACTTCGTGGGCTTCTCTTATTTTCCTTCAATGATCCTGGGGTTCCGCTCCGCTCCACCCCAGGCTTTATGCTGTCGCCGCGCTTCGCGGGCTGGATGCAAACACTTCCACCATTGATCAGAGCTTCCTAAAGTTTGCCGGACAAAAAGAGTCGGCCATAGTAGCAACGAAAAGCCGGAAACAGTAAATGAGGTGGCGTGACGAATGAAAAAGGGCGCACTCCATGTGCGCCCAAAGCCTTTAGCCTGAACGAGCTGGTTATTCTTTACACGGCTCAATCGCGGCTGTTTTTGCGCTCAGGCGATCGGCGATGAATTTGTCAGCTTCGGCTTCGATCAGTTCGCCGTTGACCACCCAGGCTTTTTCGGTCAACACGTCGCCGGTTTTGGCGAGCGTCGAGGGCGTCAGGAAAATGTTCCAGGGCGAACCCCAGCGGCGCGTGTCGCCGGTCAATTGCCGGTAACCGTAGTGCGGCGTCTTCTCACGATCTTCCCGCAACTCGGATTCGCTGACCACAGGATAAGGCGGACCGTCAGGTCCAAAGAATTTACTCACCGCGTCGCGCGTTCCATACTCGCTGACGCCAATCACTTCAAAACCCTGTGCCTTGTATTTCTCGTACAGCCGGGCCGCGACCGGCGCTTCAAAACGCCAGTTGCCACACCACGGTGCGAAGTAGACCAACATCACCAGCTTCTTGCCCTGAACGAGCGAGCGCAGTTCGACCGGCTTGTTGTCTTTCAGATCGTTGAGCGTCCAGTTTTTGTAGTTCACCGTTTTCTCGATGATGGGCGAGTATTCATGACCGTCTTGCGCGAACGTAGCCGGCACGAATGCGAGCGCGACCAGCAGGATGAGAATGGCTTTCAGCATGAGAATTTACCTCCGTTACACCGGGCTTTTTACTTAGGCGTAGCAACAGCACTTTCCAACAGCAGCGGCTTGATCACAGCTTCAAACGCCGCCTGACTTCTTTCACCAATAAACTTTTCGCGAATGAGACCCTGGCGATCGATGATGTAAGTCGTCGGCAGCGGCGATGCAGGCAACTGGCCGCCCACCTCTTTGCCGCCGAGCACGACCGTGTATTCCTGTTTGAGACCTTTTTGAAACTCTTGAATCAAATCCGCTGTGTCGTCGTAGGAAACTCCCACGATCGTTAACCCCTGGGCATCCATCGCTTTTTGCAGCGAGTTGAGCACTGGAATTTCTGAGCGGCAGGGAATGCACCAGGTGGCCCAGAAGTTGAGCACGACAACGCGGCCGCGTAGTTCGGTCAAACGCAACTGGCCGCCATCGAGCTTCGCGAATTGCACGTCCGGAACGGCTTTGGCGTTAGCGGCGTTGCTGACGGGCGCAGCGTTGCCGGCGGGCTCGCCGAGTTTTAGTTTTGATTCGAGGTTTGGCAGCACACTCGCCAACCACGAACTCGACAGCACTGTGACGCGATTCGTCATCACCAGCAATCCGATCAGGATCAGAATGATGCCGGAGAACACTTCGACCTTGTGCAGGTGCTTGCGAAAGTTTTTGTAGAAGCCGAGAAACTGATTGATGCCCAGGCCCGTCAGCAAGAAAGGAACGGCGAGGCCTGCTGAATAAAAACTGGAAAGAACCAGGCCGCTGCGCCAGCCGCCGGAAGTTGCCGCGAGACCAATGATGCCGCCGAGGATTGGGCCAATGCAGGGAGTCCATCCGGCGGCGAAAGCAAAACCCAAAGTCAAGGATCCAAGCATGCCGCGCGGCTTCTGGTCGGAAAACATTCTCGTGTCTTTGTAGAGCGCGGAAATTTTGAGCAGGCCGATCAACTGCAAGCCAAACGCGATGATCACCAGTCCACCAATGATCCTGACCCATGGATTATTGAGAACGGTTGCGCCAATCAAACCAGCCGTAGTTCCCAAGGCGATGAAGATTACTGAGATGCCCGCATTGAAAGCGAGCGAGTTGAGGATGACGGCCTTGCGGCTGTTGGCGCCTTCCTTCAACTGATCGACGCTTACGCCTGAGATCAAGGAGATGTAACCCGGCACGAGCGGCAACACGCACGGAGACAAGAACGAAACGATGCCCGCGAGAAACGAGATGCCAATCGTGAATGGGGTGATGTTTGATTCCATTAGAAGTCGCTCAAATAACGCAGCTCAGTTCATCCGCTCGGTGGCCTGTTGCGCTTCGGCCGTCGGCGCGGACGGTTCCGCCAGCACCTTCTCCAGCATTTTCCCCAGCGCGGCATTCTCAGCTTCCGTCGCGCCCATCGCGATGTAGCGAACCTGGCCGCGGCGATCAATCAGAAACGACATGGGAATCGAAAACACTCCGTAGTTCATATCGTTGACTGAAGAATTCGCCACCACGATACCGTAGGGCAGCCGGTTCTGCTTCTTAAACCGACGCAGATAGGCCAACTCTTCCGGCGGCGTAAGTTTGCGTCCTTCCGCGTGTCCGGCATAATTGGTGACGCCGAGTATGATCAAGCCCCGGTCCTTATATTCTTCGTGCCACCGTTGCAGCTTGGGAAAGAGACGCTGGCATGGCCCACACCAGGGCGCCCAGAAATCCAGCAGGACGACCTGGCCGCGCAAGTCTGACAGTTTTACGGGTGATTGATCGATCCACTGCGTGGCAACAATCTCAGGCAGGGGTGGGGCCGCTATGACTCCAGCGTCAAAGCCCGTGCGGGTATCGATTGTTTTGTCCAAACCAAACAGCCGGATATTGGCGAACCGCAAAAGATTTCCCGAGGGCAGGGTGGCGGCGGTCCTGCGCAGCTCCTGCACCGCGGCAATAGCCGACTCCCTCTTATTCAACAGCACGTCGGCTTCGGCGCTCAGAGACGTGGCTTTGAAAAGCAGATCGTCGCGCCGAAAGGTGTTGTAGGTTTTGTCGGCCGCGGCCAGCTTCGCGACCTTCAGCATCTCCTGCGCGTGTCGCGACATGTGTTCGTAAGCCTTGGCTTTCTTGAAGGCCTCCGTAATTAGCGTCTCCATGCCAAACCATTCAGTCAGATCGCGCGGCTCGTTTTTCGCGTAGTCGGCGACTGCGACTTCGGCTGGGGGAATGAGATCGGCGCGGGTGGCATAGAGCACGACCACGGCGCGCGCGAGTTGCGCGTTCTCGCCGGCACTCGTCGTTTTCAGGAATCGCCCCATGGCGTCGAGCGCTGCGTCGCCATCGCCCTCAAGGTGATAGAGCATGCCGAGGTAGAAGAGATCGTTGTCCGCCAGCTTCTTGCGCGAGGCGAGTTCAGCGGCAAACTTCGCGGCCAGATCCTTCTGTTCTTGTTTGGTTTTTGCTTCGAGCTTTTGGTCGTAGGCGACTTTTAGTTTGTTGAATTCCGCAAACTTCGTGTTCACGTAAGCGTTGGCATCTTCATACAAAACTTTGGCAGCGCGTTTCTCCGGCGCCGTTTTGCTGGGCGACTGTGCCGATCCGACTGCTGCCACGCAAAGCAAAAGCGCGAAGGCAGCGAGTCGAAAGTTGAAGGACGGTAAGTTCATTTCAGATGTCGAATTCCTCGTTCGTTGTTCACGCAGCGAAGACAGTTGCAAAGCGCTCAGGCGCGAAGGATTTCAGCAGATCCGGCGTCATGCCTTCGGTCAAGACCTCTGCGATCAGCTCTCCGGTAATCGGCGCCAGCAGGATGCCATTGCGATAATGCCCAGTGGCATAAAAGAGCCCTGCGATTTCAGCACAGGCCCCGAGTACAGGCAAACCGTCCGGCGAGCGCGGCCGGAGACCCGACCACGATTCCTTGAGGGCCAATGAACCAATCCGCGAGGAAATTTCCATGGCAGCCGAATGGATCGATTGCCTTCCTTCGTCGGTTACTCGTTTGTCAAAACCCACGTGCTCAGTGGTTGATCCGGCGAGTAGTCGCCCATCTCGCCGGGGCACCAGGTATCCGCGGGGACTGTAAATAACGTGGCTAAAGATCGCCGGACTTGAGTTGAAACAGAGCATCTGGCCGCGAACGGGTTCGATGCCGGGGATTGGCAAGGCACTGTCCGGCGCGCTCGCATTTGATTCGCCTGTTGA
>JANMVC010000281.1:0-2380 GCA_031392315.1 Pyrinomonadaceae bacterium
GCTTGCCGATCTCAGCCGTGCCCCGCAGGTAAAGTTTAACGACCTGGCTTCAGCCGTAAACACCGGAGTCATCGAAGACAACCCACTCGACTTCGACATCCGCGTCGACTTCTTCCGTCAATCGGACGAACGTGTTATTACCGCGATCACGATTCAAACTGACAATAAGGATCTGGTCTTCCAGGACAGTGGTGGGCTCCAACAGGCCCGCATTAATATTTTTGGCAGAATTACCTCGGTCGCTGGTCGTCGCGCCGGAGTTTTTGAAGATCCGGTGATCACTACCGCGACCGCCTCGGAACTTACTGACGCGAAGGACCGCAAGTCTGCCTATCAGAAAGCCGTCGCTCTGGCGCCCGGCTATTACAAGGTGGATGTGATCGTTCGCGATGTGGCCTCTGGAGCTACGGGCGTCAAGCACCAGGGCTTTACCGTCCCCAAATATGATCCGCAAAAGCTTTCGACATCGACGATGGTGCTCGCCGCCAAATTGGAGAGCCTCGTTGATCAGCCCGCTGTGGGCCAGTTTGTCATCGGTCAAACGAAGGTGATTCCGAATGTTTCCGGAGTCTATCGCCGCGGCCAGGCGGTGGGTGTTTACCTGCAGGTCTACAACGCGGGGATCGATCAAACGACGCTTCGTCCTTCAGTTGACGTTGAATACGTCCTATCGAAAGACGGCAAAGAACTCGGCAAACAGGTTGAAGACTGGCGCGGCCTCAGCGACGCGGGACAGCGCTTGACGCTGGCCCGTTTGATCGATACGCGTGGTTTGAACCCCGGCGATTACGAGTTGGCGATTCGCTTGCGAGATCGCGTCTCCGGTCAGGCCCTGGTTCCTTCAGCGAAGTTTTCAGTTGTGCCCTAAATTAGCGGGACATACAACCAACTAAGGTGAGTGGATAGGAGGTTAATCCATTCACCTTTTTCCTTTTGCAGCGTGCCGATCGACGGCAACCTGAGTCAGCCCCTGGCTCAAATGGGCGGGCGTTCTTAGCCGAACCGTTCAGGATGTTAGAATTCTGGTAAATGGAAAGTCGCATTCATCTGTTGGGTCTGGGGCAAGCGGATCTCGTCTCCTTCGCCGGAGGACTGAGTGAGCCAGCCTATCGCGGAAGTCAAATCTTCGGCGGACTAAATCAGCGACGGGTGCGCTCGCTCGATGAAATCACCGATCTGCCCAAGGGCTTGCGCCAGCGTCTCAACGAAACCGCGACAGCCTCCACGCTCACTATCGAATCGCGCTACATTTCTGAAGACGGCACCCGCCGCTTTTTAATGAACACGCACGACAATCTTCCGGTCGAGACAGTTTTCATTCCCGAAGAACATCGCGACACGATCTGCTTCTCGTCGCAATCGGGCTGCCCGCTTCAGTGCACTTTCTGCCTGACGGCGCAACTGGGATTGCTGCGCTCGCTGACTGCCGGCGAAATCGTCGAGCAAATAATTATTGCGCTCAACGACGCCTACGGTGTTGGGGTGAAACCTCCGCGCGGCACGAATCTCGTCGGCATGGGAGCGGGCGAGCCGTTTCTCAATTTCGATGAACTGATGAAAGCTCTGCGCGTCATGGCTGATCCGCAAGGCCTGTTTATCGTACCGAATCGCGTTACAGTTTCGACGGCCGGAGTTGTGCCTCGCATTCAAGAGCTGGCGTCAATTCCTGATCGCCCGCATTTGGCGATCTCGCTGGGAGCGCCCACTGACAAGCAACGAAACGAGCTGATGCCCATCAACAAGAAGTGGCCGCTCGAGGAATTGTTGGGTGCGTGTAAGGAATTTGAGAAGACACTTAAGGCGGGCGAGCGATTTACGTTTGAGTACGTACTACTCGACGGCGTCAACGATTCAGATGAGCACGCGCGACAACTCGCCAACCTGCTCAACCGCCACGATCTGCACGCCAAGGTGAATTTGATTCCCCACAATCCGGCTGACCCGTTGCCATATCAACCGTCGCCACCTGAAAGGGTGACGCAGTTTCAGTCGATCCTGGAGTCGAAGGGCGTGCGCAGTTTCGTCCGCCGACCGCGGGGTCGCGACATCTTTGCCGCCTGCGGTCAGCTTGCCGCGCGGCGCGACCCGAACCCAATTCAAGCAAGCATCAATAGAATTCTGGCCCACGTAAACTAACTGACATCATGAAACTGGAAACATTCAGAAATTCTGCAACGCGCTTTCTGCCGCTAATAGCTTTGATCACGATCGGTCTCGGCGCGGCGACGGTCAACGCACAACCCAACATCTCCGTTAACGGAAGCCTGGCCTCCAGCAAGGTCGCTCGCGGGCGAAGTGTACAGGCAACTATTGTGATGGAAATCCCGCACGGCTATCACGTCCACTCGAACAGACCGCTGGAGAGATTTCTAATTGCGAC
>JANMVC010000302.1:0-8748 GCA_031392315.1 Pyrinomonadaceae bacterium
CGAGACGGCAAAGTCAAACTTGATTCGCTCCAAGCGAACTTTCAGCAGGTCTCCTTCCGCGATATATCCTTCCTCGAAGCGTGCCTTATTGAATTGCACGAGGCCCTCAAAGTTGTCTCGGTTCTCCTGCTCGATACCAAGTAGCGCTCGAGATAGAACGGATTCGTAATAGGTCCGTTTGAGGTCGAAGAGCTGGCGTCTCAGTACTTGGGTCAGGCGTGCGTCGGAAACTGAAATTGTTCGTTCAGCGACTTCCATGCGCACTGCCTGGCGATTCCCTAGCTCAATTGGTTGCGCCACTGATACGCCAAACTCGTGCAGTCTGCGTGCAGGCGTTTCGCCGGAAAGGCGCAAATTCTCCGCGCTCGCAGTTAGCCCGGGACGTGGACGCAGCCGAGCACCGATCCTTACGGCCTCGGCGACGCCAATCTCCAGTCGCGCGGCCTCGACTGTCAGGTTCTTTCGCAGAAACTGTTCGGTAGCTGAATCCAGCGAAACGAAGTCAGGTTGTAATGAAATGGCGATAGGCGTACCAGCGGTCTCGGGTGTTTGCGCGCACACGGTTAGCGGCAACGAGAAAGCCAATATCAAACTTGTAATTGCTCTGAGGTTCTTCACAGCGAGTTCCTACTCCACCTTGAAATCGGTTAGCGACATGCGTTCATCAACCTTTGCGCTCTTCACGTGGAACTCGATGTCGTAATCGCCCTTAGTGGGAATGGCCACATCGGCTACGTAAATACCGGTGACCTTGCCGACACGTGCTTTGGTCTGCATCACATCCGCGCCGCCTTTCGCACGGGTGAACAAGGTCACCTCGGCCTTCTCTATGGGAGTGCCATCGGTGAGGTCAGTAAGGTGAATCAGAAATTGGCTCGGCTGGCCGGCTTTCAGCGCATCATACTCGAAGAAGTTTTCAATGCGGTCGGTAAACTCGGTACGCGCAATCGCTTCTTCTTCGTGTTCTACTTCCGGCTTTGGCGCTGAGCCGCATGCCGCCGTCATGACCAGCGCGCCAATGAGATGAAGAACCAACACGCTCCGACGACAGGCGGTAGTTTTTATGGAGAGCGAAGTTGTGTGCATTTCTAGCAACAGTCCTACCTATTTAAAGATTTCGATGAGTGCTTCCGTGGCGTGATGGACGGAGAGTGGAGCGAAAAGGAGCATGGCAGAAAGGGTAACAACCCCGAATGCCAAAAGTACTATTCCAGCGCGCGTTGCATAGGATGGGCGTTCAATGTAAGACGTTGAAACGGGACCGTCTACCAATGTGAGCAAACGACTCACGCGACGCTCAAAGGTCAGCGCGCTATTTGAAACAAAGCTTGATGCGACGGCTTGTGTTGGGGCGAGTTCGGAAGTGGCGCCAATAGTCATAGTTTGCCGTCGTAATTTCACCAGCGCTTCAGCAATCTCTAACGGCTCGGAGGTGCGTCGAGCGGCCGCTTCATCGCACAAGACTTCAACTTCCGTCCCGCGCCAGCCAATGATTATCCGGGAGAGCGGAAATGCCAGCGAGGCATAGCTGGCCATTGATAAAACCAATTTGATCAAATTGTCGCGCCGGGCATGATGTGCAGCTTCGTGTTCCAACACGCCGCGCAATTCAGCCGCAGTCAGCGTTCGCAACAGACCGGAGGAAAGAATCAACTTCGAGGCGCGAAATCCCCATATAAAAGCAAGCGGATAATCGCTCATTACCAACCCGACTGAAAGCCCTGCTTTTCGCGCAACATCGTTTACGAGCGCAACCTGTTCTGACGGTGGCTCCGCGGCTTGAACGTCTAACTGTCTAATCACCTTGCTCACGCGCCAGGTTCCACGCAGATTCGTCAAAGCGACGACGGCCGCAATCGACACTAGAAAAAAGCCCATCGCGTAGGCCAGTGCGGGCTCCAAAGCGACTGTCAGTTCGCCCAGCAGATGTAGTTGATGAAGCGGCGCGGAATGTTCAGCAGCGAAAGCTTCCGGCGTTAACCACATCCGCGGAAGCAATGCGGCGGCAACCAGCCAGAGCGAAGCGACGGGAGGTATCACCAGAGCGGCAGTGTAAAAACGCGAGAGCGTTTCAGCTTGAGGCTGCCACACTTCCTTGCTTGTCAGTTGACGCACGGCCAGAGCGAGCGCAAACATAAGCAGCGCGAACACTGTGCTGAAGAGCACGAAGTTTTCGGTAGCTGCGATAAATAGAGTAGTGGCGAGCAACATGATACCGATCTTCGTTATTTACCGGCGCGTTGCCGCCGCTTCTCCCGAATCTTCTCTTCGAGTTGTTCCAGTCCGCCCGGATCGATGCAAATTAAATCCACAAAAGTAGAGAGCGCCGTTTCCGCGGAATGTCCGATCAGAGCTCCCAATACTTCCTGGGCCATCGTTCGCTCAAACTCCTCGCGGCTATAGCGCGGCGAGTAGATGAAGGCTTTCGCTTCCTTTTCTCGAGTCAAATAGCCTTTCTGGTACAAGCGATCGAGTGTGGTCAGCACAGTGGTGTGGGCAATTTCTCGGTTGTGCCGCAACCGTTCCTCCACCCCATTGACGGTTTGCTCGGGCTCGATCCAAAGAACCTCCATGACCGCAGACTCAAGCTCCCCAAGGACCTGACCTGCGCCACGCCCGCTTGGCTTGAAACCGCGCAAGGCTATTTTCGGGGCGATTCGTTGCATGGGGGTAGCTTCTCCAATTCCTGCCAAAAGAGTTGCGGAGTATAGAATAGGCAACAACTACTGTCAATAGTCGTTTCAACTGCGCCGGGCGCATGGACTTGGATGGCCCCACCAGCCTTCTGGCCTTGCTAACTGGGGCCTAATAGTGCATAGTGACGCACGGTTAATCCTTCTCTCGCGCATCGACGGTGATGCGCCCCGCGCTCGGGACTTATCAGCGCTGGCGTTTTTGGATGGTTCGAGAGCAGGCTGATTTCAACTTCAGAAGCGCTCTCAGAGCATCCGAAAACCGGCCCTTCGCTCCTACCGTTCGACCGAAGCCAATCCGATTCGCAGCTTCTTTCATCCCCCCGAGGGGAAAGGTATATCTCTATGACTATGAAACTTTACGTAGGAAATCTCGCGTTTTCGACCTCCAGCCAGGATCTGCAGGAATTATTTGCAGCTGCCGGCACGGTTGAATCGGCGAGCGTCGTGGAAGACCGCGACACCGGACGCTCACGTGGCTTTGGCTTTGTCGAAATGTCCAGCAAGGAAGAAGGCGAGGCAGCCATCGCCCAGTTTAACGGCAAGGAAGTTAACGGCCGTGCGCTGAATGTTAATGAAGCGAAACCCCGCGAAAATCGCGGCGGTGGCGGCGGTCGTGGCTTCGGCGGCGGCGGCGGCGGCAATCGCGGTGGCGGCGGCGGCTACGGTGGAAACCGTGGCGGCGGTGGCGGCTACGGCGGTGGCGGCGGCGGCGGCAATCGCGAGCCCCGCTGGTAAGCACTGCTTAACGCTGGCGAGCGTTGGCAGAACCAGCCCGGCCCAAAGCCGCGCAACTGCCAACGCCGCCGAGCGTTTGATTTACCCAACCCCTCCATTTCTCAAAGCATTGCGCAGAATTGGACTGACTTACGCCAGGTGCGTAATAACTGCTGCGCCAACTGCGCAGATCTACAACCAAAAGGATTTTATGAACTTTTCTCAATTGGGACTTGCACCCGCACAGGTGCGGAGCTGCGAGTCTCTCGGATACACCGAACCGACACCGATCCAGCTACAGGCGATTCCTGTAGTTCTTAGCGGCCAGGATCTGATCGGCTGTGCTGAAACCGGCACAGGCAAAACAGCCGCATTCTTGTTACCCATCATTCAGAGGATCACCGAAAAAGCGAAACCGGGAGTTCGCGTTTTGGTCCTCGCGCCAACGCGTGAGTTGGCATCGCAGATTCAAAAGAACTACAGCGAGTTGAATTGTGTGAAATCGAATCGCAGCGCCATCATCATTGGCGGCGCCAGCGCCCGCACACAGATGACCGATCTTCGTCGCGGCGTCGCAGTAGTCATCGCGACTCCCGGTCGTTTGCTCGACCTGGTCGAGCGTGGCGCGATTAATCTCGCGTTGATCGAGGTGCTCGTATTGGACGAGGCGGATCGCATGCTGGACATGGGTTTCTTGCCGGCCATTCGTCGCATTCTGGCGATGCTGCCGGTGAAGAAGCAAACTTTGCTTTTCTCGGCCACAATGTCTTCGGACATTGAGAAGTTGGCACGAACCACGATGAAAGAACCAAAGCTGATTGAAGTCAGTCCGCGTGGTCAGGCCGCCACTATGGTCGAGCAAAGCGCCTACCCGGTTGCCCAGGAATCCAAGACAGCGTTGTTGTTGGATTTGCTCGAGCGCGAGAAGTTTGAACGAGTGCTGGTGTTTACCCGTACTCGTCGAGGCGCCGAGCGTCTGTCACACATTCTTTCAGCCCGCGACCACAGTGTGAATCGGATTCATTCGGATCGTACACAGCCACAACGTGAAGCCGCACTGCGCGCATTTCGCGATGGCCGCACCCGCGTGCTCGTGGCGACGGACATTGCGGCTCGCGGTTTGGACGTTGATGCTGTTTCGCATGTGATTAATTTCGACGTGCCGTCAGCACCGGAAGACTACGTGCATCGCATCGGCCGCACCGGCAGAGCGGGGAACACCGGTCGCGCGATTACCATCGTGACGCCGGTAGACGAACTCTCCATGCGGGCGATTGAACGTTTGACGGGTCAAGCCGTTGCTCGGGTAGTATTACCAGGGTTTGGCGGGCGCAAAGTTGAGCCGACGACTGGCAAGGGCTTTGGCCGCGCCGTTCCACGCTCGGCGGTCTTCACTCGATCGTTTAGACCACGACGGGCGAGCCGGTAAGGAATGGTACTGAGGACTGAGTGCGGAGTACTGAGATAATACTCAGAACTTCGCAGCACTCAGCATTCAGTCCTCGGAACTCAGCACTTTTTTCAAAGGAGACTCTATTTGGCAAGAGATGATTTGATTCCCGCGGAAGGCACGATCATAGACAAGCAGCCTAACGCATTTTTCAAAGTCCAGCTCGATAACACCGAGCACGTGGTGTTGGCAGCTATTTCCGGCAAGATGCGTAAAAATAGAATTCGCATTCTCGTCGGCGACCGCGTGAGCGTTGAGATGTCGCCTTACGATCTCTCGAGAGGTCGCATCACGTATCGCTACAAGTAGGCATGTCGGCGGTTACTGTTTGGAGTACCGCCTTCAGGCGGGCCTTTTTGGTATTCCGCCTGACGACATTTCTTAAAAGAATACTGCCCGCCTGAAGGCGGTACTCCAAACGCAATGAAATCCGCGCGCGCCGACTTTTCGTCGGCGTTTTCTATAATCGTTCCATGGTTTCGCCGGGTTCCACCGTGATCGACTTGAAGCTCGACATGCGCACCAGCCCTGGCGCCGCGCCTTTCGGTTTTGAAATAAATTTTCGCGGCGTGTAATGAACCGTCACCTTTGAATCCTTGCTGGCCTGGCTAAACTTTGCCGCCAGCTGCGCGGCTTCAATAATCGTGCGGTGTGGAACTTCCTCCCGCTTTGCGTTGCGCACGATGACGTGCGACCCCGGATAGTCTCCGGCGTGCAGCCACAGGTCGTTTGGCCGCGCCACCTTGAAGGTCAGTTGATCGTTATCACGCGCTGACCTCCCAACCACAACTTCATATCCATCAGACGATCGATAGCGGCGCATGCCAGGCAGTGCCGTTGCTTTGCCACCTTGCTTGACTCCTCGGGATGGCGCCTTGGGTTTTGGTTCAACAAACTCGACCAGCGCTTCGAGATCGCGGCGTTCGATTGCCGTTGCAAGTTGCTCCAGTCGTATCTCTGTCTCGGCTAGTTCTCGATCAATCTGCACCAGCCTTTCCCCAATTTCCTCAATCGCCCGTTTGGCTTTGCCGTAACTCAAAAACGATTTGGCGGCTGCCTCCTGCAAAGTGACGTTCTCGTCAATTTCCATCTCAACGATTGGCGCACCTTCGGCGTAGTAGTCCTGCAATTTCACGACGTTACCCCGCCGCTCCGCAGTCGAAATATTTGCCAACAGAAGATCGCCCAGACGCTTATGGTCGTCAGGCTGGCCGTGGGCCGCGAGATCCTTTTGCAAGTTGGCTTTTAGTTTCCGCCGCCGCGAAATGTCTTTTCGCAGTTTCATCTCCAGCGCCGCTGCCATAGAGCTAAACTTCTCTTCAGCCTCGAGCCGGCGATAGTGTTCATCGGCCGTGGCGGAAAAAGTGTCGCAGTCGCCTCGTTTGATTTCGTGTTCCTGAGCGACAGCTTTCGCTTGTCGAGCTGGAGGCTGATAAGCGTTGCCGACTAGCTGCCCCTCGCCTCGAGGCGCGCGGAGCGCGTGGGTAACCTGCGCAGCCGCATTCAGCAAGAAGAGATTTGCCGAACGCCCGGTGAGTTGGGCCACGACGGCTCGCGCGTGAGACTCGCCCAGTTCATCGGTCACGGAAAAAGCCAGACGAATTATGCGTTCGTTGCCATCTTTGATGACCGACAATAATCGCCCTCCGCCGAAGTTGGCGCGCAGGGCCTGGACAAATGGCGACGGCGAAATGGATATCTTTTCCAACTCTCGCGAGCTTCGTTTGATTAAGTAGAGGCGAGGTGCGGATGGCTCGATGTTGATGAATAAATAACCAGCGTCCTTGTGGCCAAAATCGATTGCCAGCGATGCCGCCGAGAGCTGGAACACCCGACCCAGGAAGCGGCCACGCAAAAGCCCATCGACTTCGCCGGCAATCGCCAGAAGGGTTTCTTGATTCATGGTTGAGTTTCTACGGCTTCCCGCGATGTTAAAACAAAAAGGCCCTGCTCTGGCTACAGAGCAGAGCCGACAGCGCGTGTGCGAAGCCAACTAAATTCGGACAACTTCAGTGCGAGTGAAACGATCGTGCGCCGCACGCCTATCGCGGTCGATGAATGTATACATCAGCGGGATTCCCGTGGACGCAACGGACAACATGTAGACAATGGCGCGACCGGCTGCCTGGCTGCCAGTGGGCAGCATCCTCGTGCGGGCATCGACCACGCGCAAAGAGAAAAGTTTCATCCCCAGCGTCTGACCGGTTAGCGCCGTCGAGATCGTCGAATACAAGAAAGTCACAACCACTGCGGTTGCAACCGCGAGCGCAAATGCTCGATTGTCCTGCCACGCAAGATCAGAAAGTCCAGCCAATGCCAGCGGCAGCACTGAGAGTAGACCGACGACGATCAAATCGATCATCGAGGCGAAAATACGCAAGTGAATTGGAGCGGTGCTTCGAGGGCAGTCATCTACAGGGATCGTTGGAATAGTGTCCAGGTAATTCAAGGCCGGGTCGTTTGGATCGCCACCGATTAGACGCTTCGGTTTCAGCTTCGTTGGCGGCGCCACCTCGGCGGGAGCCGATTCGGTTTCGCCTTCGATGGAGTCGGGCTCAACAGCGGGTGGATTTGGCACTACGGACAGCGTGTGGATTCGTTCCCGCTGGCCCGAATTTTCATCCTGCTCCAGTCCCTGATCCGCAATAACACCTGCGACCGTGCCAGCCGCGCTCGAAACCTCTGGAATGAACTCTGGCTGTGCAGCATAAGCAACGGCTGCTCCACTACCATAGTTTGTGAAATTGCCGCCTGCCTGTGACGGAACGTAGGCACGCTCAATTCGGGCCAGCGCAGCTACTACGAGCGGATTCAAGGGCGCGGGTTCAGCCTGAGGCAACAGCTCAAGCAACGGCGCTCTGCTGTCGTTGTCGCCTTCCAGATTTTCGCCAAGTCCGTTCTCCAGAGAATTCTCGCGCAGACGTTTCTCCTGCACTTCGCGGACGCGTTCGCCCAGCTCCTTGCGCCAGGCGGGCATCGAGTGTTTAGCGCCTGGAAACTCAATTAGTGATCGGTTTTGTCTGGGGTGGCTGGCTGGCGCTGGGGTCGCCGCGTGGGCGACGGTTGTTTGCGCTGGTCGTTTGGTTGGTTCCACCGAGCTTTTATTCCGAAACGCCCCACACTCAGGGCACTTCAATGAGCGCTTCTTGCTAAACGCGCCGCACGAGGGACATTGCATACCAAGCAGCCTCCGAAAAGGGGAACGGTCTGAATCAGCTATGGCCTGGATACCTATTAGATCTTGGCCAGCTCATGCGCAATCGGGCCGCATGGTATCAGGAACTACTTTAAGTGGTCAATCAGAAAATATAAGAAGCGTTGGAGTTGCCTCGTTGGGCAACTGCGAAGGAGTGAGCCGGGAGGCTTGTGGAAAAAGTAAATCAAAGTGGGGTGCGTCCGCCGAAGCCGGCGTCCATGTCGTGCCACCATTCGAGCTCATCGCCTTCGCCGAGTTGCCAGCAAAGCAACACGACCCGACCGTCTCGGAGCGAAGGGAAATCGATGAGGCCCCGATCAAAATCCTTTAGTTGGATTCCCATTCCTTCAAGTTCGGCCATTTCGGTGGTGAAGTCAGTCAGAATGTTGGCGTAGGCGACACCGTTTGCCATTCCGCCGCCGCCCAACTCGGCCCCCTCGGCTGCGAGCTTGGCACCGTCGCGGAAGGTTCCTAACCGACTGCGCGAGCGCTGAATTCGTTGCAGGACCTTGCGCACCGACGGTAACAGGGCGTTGGCTTCTTCAATGGTAAACAACTTCAAATTCGGTTAACCGTTTGGAGTCCCGCATACAGGCGGGCAATTTCGTCGCGCTCTAAAAAAAAGCCCCCCTGAAGGCGGTACTCCAAACCAGAAATCAGTGTACGTCCAGAATGCGCACCAATTCTTCTGT
>JANMVC010000324.1:0-2146 GCA_031392315.1 Pyrinomonadaceae bacterium
CAAGAGCCTCGTGCTCAATGTCTCGGGCGCCATTCCCGCGGTGCTGCTCGATGCCGGCTTCCCGCTCGGCGCGCTCAAGGGCGTGCCGATCCTTGCTCGTGCCGCAAGTCTCGTCGCGCATGTGGTCGAGGAGCAATGGCGCTCCATCGGGTTCCTGATGTCGGAGGCCGGCGAGAAGGCCATCGCCTACGACGGCAGAGCAACGGGATGGTACAAATGGAAAAAGACTCAACATGAATCAGCTAGTCAAAACTGAATAGTCGTGGACTAGTTGAACGTGCTAAGTCTCTATTCTGGAAAGATTTGGTGCACCCGGCATGATTCGAACATGCGACCCCCTGATTCGTAGTCAGGTACTCTATCCAACTGAGCTACGGGTGCCCGAAGCGGTAAATAGTAAATGGTAAATAGTGAATAGTGAAGCGGCGGCGCGGTGTATGGCGTTCTTTGACTGCCTATCGCGCGAAATATCCCGGCCGCGTGCGAGCGATCAACTCCGGGTGCGTCACTTCAATCCGAATCTCGCGCCACTTGCCATCGCGTTCCGGCGCGCCACGATAGGCTACTGAATAAAGTGAACGCAGATCTGCCGCCACCTCGGCATACAAACGCGCCATTTGATCGAGGCGCTGAATATCGTTCAACCTGCCACCCGTGCGATCGGCGACGGTCTGCAAACGCACGCGCGCGGCGGTGTATATTGCCGTGAGCGCGGGCGACTGCAACGGTAGTCGCTTCACATCGCCGGAAGGCAGCGCCAGCGGGTAGATGGTCACTCCCAGCTTGTCAGCCGTCGCCAAAACCTGGTTGAGTTCGCGGCTGGCTTTCGGATCGATCGACGCGACGGCAGCAGCATCAGTCTCAGCTTTCGACGCCAACGCCCGATCGGAATTTCGCAATCCAGTATCCAGCCCGTCTGTCAAAACCACGATTGCCTTTCGGCGTTTACCTTCCTTCTCGAGTTCCTTCAAGGCATAGCGCAACGCGTCGTAGAAATAGGTTTCGCCGGCGCCGTCGGCAATCCGAATCGCGTAATCGGTCTTCTTCATGTCAGTGGTGAATCCGCTCAGGGTCTTGACCTTCTTATTGAACTGAATTACCGCGACCCGATCATCGGGCGACAGTGCATCCAGAAAACGTCCGACAGCCTGCTTCAACTGCGGACGAAAACTAACGGTCGAGCCGGACATGTCGAGCAGCAGCACCAGGCTAAACGGAGCTTCCGTCGGTTCGAAGTTAAGGATCGGCTGCTTGACGCCATTTTCGTAAACCGTGAAATCAGTCTTCGATAGCGAACGAATTGCCTGGCCACGCGAATCGACCACGCCGACGTTTAATTGGACCAGCGCGGTGTCAACGCGCAACACCTCGTCCGGATCCTGAGCCGCCACGGAGGCGCTCGTCGAGAGTGTGACCAGACCGATCATCAACAAGTACGCGAGCTGCCCGGCGCCACGCAATCGCCATCCCCGCCGTAATGAAGAAAGAAGTTTAGTTTGATTCATAGAAAACTGGTTTCGCATTTATGTATTTGGAGTATCCCGGCAAGCAAGACTTTTTGCAATTGTGCGCGATCGTGGCCTTCCGACGAATGTTAGCTGTTTTCGGACGCGCGCGGCATCATTTGAGTTGCTTTTGTCAGGTCAATCCCGACTGCGATAGCGGGCAAACCCGTAACTGCCACCTATATTTGATTTCTTCACACTGGGGCCGGGGACCTTTAACATCATGTACAAACCAAACTTCTGCGCCGAATGTGGGACGAAGGTGCTGCGACTGCGTTGGCATCTGTGGACGAGCCGCAAGTTTTGTAACGCCTGCGCGCGCAAGTTTCGCAAATCTCGTGTGGCGGGTCCGCTGCTGGTCAGCCTGGCGCTGATTACTTCGGGTTATCTCGCAGGCCGAAGCCGCCGCCCTCCGCCACCGCCGTTGACGATTGTACGAAGGGCCGATTCTCCGCTCAGCGATGCTCCCGCTTCCCGCGCCTCCGCTCTGGCGCCCGCTGCGATGCAATCCGGATCTGGTGTAACGGGAACCCCTGAGCCCGGATCCACCGCCGAAGAAGATGTCTACTTGTGCGGCGCCCGCACCAAGAAAGGCACGCCCTGCTCGAGACGAGTGCAGGCGCCGCGTCGTTGCTGGCAGC
>JANMVC010000371.1:0-2195 GCA_031392315.1 Pyrinomonadaceae bacterium
GAATGAATTTTTCACCGACGAATCGACAGTTGAGTTTTATGTCAGCGGTTTGCCTACGCCCTATCGCATCAGCGCAAACAGTTTTGATTTCTCCTGTTTGGGAGAAAGGAAGAGCTACGTTGCCGGCGAAAACCTGCGAGCTCTCATCGACCTGTTTCGCGAACGGGCGCCGCAGGTCGAATTCGACGATTCATACAACTCGGTGAGAAAAGCGCTGGAGGCCGTCTGGCCTTCGCAACGACAACAGGAGTCGGGAGGCTGGCGGCGTGACCGTCCCGGAAAATACAGCATCGGCAGCGCCACCGAGGTAAGCAACGAATCGCAGTTTTTGCGTTACTCGCGCCTGCGCCACTATTTCGGATTCAGGTCAAGGGAAAGAAACGATGAAGGCGCGTAATCAACGAAGCCATGGGCGTGAACGCCAGCGCGGCAGCGAGGCACTCGCGCGGCGGGATGAGGTTGACGCTGAGGAGCCGACCGATTCGCCCAATACGATGTACGGATTAATTCCCGTGATCGAAGCGCTGCGCGTGGGCCATAAGCGACTTGAGCAAATCACCATCGCAGAAGGTGCGCGGCATGAGCGGCTGCATGAGTTACTCGACCTCGCCAAACGCGCCAGGGTGTTAGTGCATCGTGTACCTCGCGCGGCATT
Source organism: Pyrinomonadaceae bacterium (assembly GCA_031392315.1). Taxonomy (GTDB): domain Bacteria; phylum Acidobacteriota; class Blastocatellia; order Pyrinomonadales; family Pyrinomonadaceae; genus PSRF01. Next base: position 656 of record JANMVC010000371.1, read on the forward strand.
GGATCGCGCGCTGCCGGGCGTGACGCATCAGGGAATTGTGGCGCGGATCGCGGCGGCGGATTATCGAGATGCCGATGAACTGCTGGAACAACTCGGTGCGCAAGTGGGAACAGAAAACCAGCCGCTGGTTTTAGGCCTCGATGCAGTCGAAGATCCTCGCAACCTGGGAGCTATCTTGAGAACTGCGGAGTGCGCTGGCGTCAACGGAGTGTTTATTCCCGAACGCCGGGCGGCGGGGCTGACGGCTACGGTCGCCAAGACCGCGGCAGGTGCGCTGGAACATATCGATGTCGCGCGAGTCACCAATCTGGTCCAATTGATAGAGCAGTTAAAACAACGTAACATCTGGGTCATCGGAGCTGCAGCCGAAGGCGCTCAGGAATACACAGAATGGGATTGGACCGTTCCCAGCGCGCTCTTTCTCGGCGGCGAAGGCAGCGGTCTTCATCGGCTGGTAAGAGAACGTTGCGACGCTTTGGTTCGTATTCCACTTCACGGGCAAATCGAATCGCTGAACGTTTCGGTAGCGGCGGGCATAATTTTGTATGAAGCGCGGCGTCAGCGCGCCATCCGCAAGCCGTCGGAATAGACATCACTTGGTTTGTAGTCTCCCGCAACCTGATCGGAGGTCCGAATGTTCTGTCCTAAATGTGCGACTCAGAATCTTGAGGGCGCGAGTTTTTGTCGCTCCTGCGGCGCCAATATCAGCCTGGTTCTAAACGCGGTGGACGGTAATATGCCCCAGGCGCCTGCAGAGCCTTTTGAGGAAAGCCGGCGAAATAGACGCAACCGCAAAGAGCCTCGGCTGGAACACGCTTTCAAAAACGTCTTCATGGGCATTGCGTTTCTCTTCGTCACGATGGCTCTTTCTTTTTCCGCCATGGGACGGGGCTGGTGGTTTTGGATGCTGATTCCCGCCTTCTCGATGATGGGGACTGGCGTGGCGCAATACATCAGGCTCAAAGAGTATGAGAAGCGAATGCTCGCTCCCGGGAGTTTTGCTCAACCGACAATTCAACCTCCGGCGCGCACTCCGTCGTTTCCGGTTCGTAGCACCGGCGAACTTGTAGCACCGCCCCCGAGCGTGACGGAAGGAACCACGCGACACCTTGGAGCGGAAGCGCCGACACGGCATTTCGATGCCACCAGCGAAGTACAAAAATAGAGCAGGCTGTTTCCCCACTAGCTTTCTAACCCGCCCAAGCGATGCTGCGCATAAGTGAACCAGCCTCGCCTTCCTATGCGTCGGATGACTCCTAAACAAACTCGAATTTGCGTTTCTATTTGCGAGTCCTCTGTTGAAGATCTCAAGCGCGCCGCAATGCGCGCGGCGGAGACTGCCGATCTGATCGAACTCAGACTGGACTGCCTGGACCCAAGCCTCGGTGTTGATAGCCTGCGCGACATCAAGAAGGTGTTTCCTGATATTTCGATTCCCATAATTGTTACTTACCGTCCTTCTGAACAGGGCGGACAACGGGATTTAAGCGCTAAGCTGCGCTTGCTGTTTTGGTTGTTCAATCGGCCGGCGGCAGACTTT
>JANMVC010000381.1:0-4018 GCA_031392315.1 Pyrinomonadaceae bacterium
TCTCAAGCTACACCGGCCTCCCGGCACTTACGAATTCTTCAAGACCCAGGCCGACAACAATGAAGCGCAACTGCGCGAAGCTGAACGCCAGCTTTCGGCGTTTCAGCAATCGATGAATGTCGTTTCACTAACGCAGCAGAAAGAACAGACCGTCCAGAAACTTACCGACGCCAAATCAAGGCTGCTCGAAACAAACGCGTTCCTGAGGGAAGTGAACGAACGAATCGCGAAGGTGCAGCAGCAACTGGAAACAATTCAGCCACGCATTGTGACCCAGCGACGGGCCATGCCGAATCAGTATTCGGCCGAGCGCCTGAACACGATGATTGTGGAATTACAAAATCGTCGCACGCAGCTCCTGACAAAGTTCCGCGCTGACGATCGCCTGGTCAGGGAAGTGGATCAGCAAATCAAGACTACCCGCGAGGCGATGGACAAGGCTTCCTCGGAGACTATTACCGAACAATCAACCGACCTCAATCCGTTGCGGCAGACGCTGGAAACTGAACGGGCACGGGCGAAGGTGGATCAAGCGGGCGCTCAGGGACGTCACGAAATGCTGGTGGGCCAAGTGGGGGAATACGAAAGTCAACTTTCGCGGCTGGAAGGAATCACCGCGGAATATGAAAACCTGAATCGCAAAGTAAAGCAGAGCGCCGACAACTATCAGCTCTACAAGCAAAAAGAGGAAGAAGCCCGCATCACCGATGAATTAGACCAGAACAAGATCACCAACGTTTCCATCGCAGAAGCGCCGATTCAACCGCAGCTTCCGGTTAGCCCAAACCGCCCGATGAATCTGCTTTTGGGATTGTTCCTGGGTGGGATGCTGGCGATGGGGAGCGTACTCGTGGCCGAGTTTATGCGCGATACGGTGTTGACGCCGCGCGAACTCGAAGCGCTGACGGGCGCGCGCGTGCTGGTGGCGCTGCCGCATAGCAGACGAGCGAAGGCCGCAGAAGAATTCGAGATCATTGAGGACGAGCCGGTTCTGGTTAAACCGCGGCAAAATCGTCCGGCCAGGATCAAAAAAGCACGCCCCGTGCTGGTAGAAACGCGCGAGCTCTCGCAACCACGAATCCCCGAACCGCGGCTTTCGCAGCCAAAGATTGTTCACGAGCCACACTTCGAGTGGGCTTCCGGAGAATAGTGCGTCCAATGAAACAAGGATTCTATCTCGAACTAATTCGCACAGTGTTTCTAGCCAGCGATGCCGACGGAAAACTAAAGAACCGCGTCGTTGCGTTTACCTCGGCAACCTCTGGCGAGGGAGTTAGCTACGTCGTCGATCTGGTGACGAAAGAGTTGGCCGCGCAAACGCAGAAGCGCGTGCTGCGCATGGACGCCGGAGTTTTCCAAAAGCTTGACCTGGCGGATCCAAAACTGATTGCCGGTCACTGCGACGAAACAGAGATTGAGAATCTGCTGACATTGTCCGCAGCGCGCCTGCCTGTCGTGGCAGCAGTGGCCGCGGCCGGGACATCCGGGAATTGGGAGTCGCATCCTGATTATCGCGCCGAATGTGTGAAGGCTTTGCGGTGGAATTTTGACTACATCGTGATCGATTGCCCGTCGCTTGCCAAATCCTCCGATGCGACCACGCTGGCGCCGCTGGTTGATGGAGTTTCAATTGTGGTGAAGGCGGCGCAAACGCGGCGTGGCCAAATTCAACGCGTGCAGAAAATGATCGAAGCTGCTGGGGGAACATTCCTCGGCTTTGTTCTCAATCAAAGGCGCTATCCGATGCCGGGTTGGCTTTATCGAAGGCTGTAGCCGACACGCGCGCGAGTCAGCGCGGGTCAAGTTAGGAGATAACGCAGTTTGAGTCGAAAGGTTGGAACGGTGCTGATCAAAAGATTTGTAGTTATCGCATTAATGGTTGTGGTCACTGGTCTCGCTTTTGGCACCAGGACCTGCAGCCGCACGTATGGTCAGGAACCGAGCCGTCAGCGACAGGTCAGGACACCGGCTGAGCCGCCGCGACTGGGGACCTTTGGCGGTGAAACGCGTTACGTGTTGGTGGCGGGCGACGTGTTTGAGATTCAGTATCGCTACACGCCGGAATTCAATCAGATGGTAACGGTGCAGCCGGACGGTTACGTTTCGCTCGAGATTGGCGGCGACGTAAAAGTGGCGGGCCGCAATCTGGATCAGGTTCGCAAGATCATCCTGAATGCAGCGAGTCAGCGACTGGAGTCGCCCGAGGTCACCGTAGTGCTGAAGGAATTTCAGAAGCCCTATGTCGTGGTAGCCGGCGAAGTGGTGCAGCCGGGCAAATTTGAATTGCGCGAGAAGGTGACTGCGGTACAAGCCGTGTTGCTGGCGGGAGGGTTCAAGGACAGCGCCAAGTCGTCGCAGATTCTCGTGTTCAGAAAGCTCAACGGCGAAACTGCCGAAGTAAAAGTCTTGAATTTCCGAACACTCAAAAACACCAGCGACCTGGAGAACGATCTGATACTGCAGCAGGGCGACATGATCCTGGTGCCGCGAAACCGACTCAGCAAGATTGAACGCTATGTCAGGCTCGCCAGCTTGACCACCTTCCTGTATCCGCTCATGCGCTAAACGCTGATCTCGAAACACCAGCTATGACGTCACGCTACGGACAACTTGCAAACTTCAGCCTGAAGACGACGGACCTCGGGTTGATGCTGCTCGCCCTGGTGATTGCCATTGTCGTCAACTATGCGCCGGGCGACATGCCAGGCGTGCCTGCTTATGCGCTGGATTTTTTGTCCACCAGAGTCAAGGTCGGCAACGCCCTGCTTTTCGCTCTGCTCCTCGTCATTTGGTACTTCGCCTTCGCTCTTCAAGGTCTCTACCGATCGCACCGCCTGACCAGTTTTGCGGAAGAATTGCGAGAAGTTGTCCGAGCCGTTCTGGTCGCTTCGTTGTCGCTATTCATGGTTGCCGAAGTTGGTGGTTGGGCCACGATCACGCTCTCGACCGCCGCCTACGTCGCTGTCATAGGCATAGCGCTGATCGCCGGCATGCGTCTGCTGGTGCGGCTCAACCTGCGCCGGTTGCGCCTCGGCGGACACAACCTCAAGAAGCTGTTGCTGATTGGAAACGGCCCACGCGCTGAATGGCTGGCAACTCAGGTTGCTGAACGAAGTGATCTCGGCTATCGGCTGGTTGGATATGTAGATGAAGAACGACGAGTCAAGAGTCCCGCGCTGGCCTGCGTTCCCTGGTTGGGCCAGTTTGAGGAACTACGAAGCGTGATTGCCGGCGAAGTTGTAGACGAAGTCTTCATCACCCTGCCGATCAAGTCGCAATATTCACGGATCGAAGAAGCGATCACGATTCTGGAAGAGCAGGGAATCATGGTCCACCTGCTATCCGATGTGTTTCCTCATCGCCTCGCCCGGTCCCGCGCCTGGGAATTTGAAGGCGCGCCCTTAGTTTCACTTCACAGCGCGCCATCGATTAGCTGGCGCACCGAAGCCAAGCGTGTGATCGACTTCGTCGGGTCGCTGCTGCTTCTCTTAATTTGTTTGCCCCTCTTCATCATGGTGGCGATCGCAATCAAGCTCGACACCGCCGGACCGATCCTGTTTGTTCAGGAGCGGATGGGCTACAACAAGCGCCGCTTCCGCATGATCAAGTTTCGGACGATGACCGTGGACGCGGAAGCACGAATGAAGGAACTCGAACACCTCAACGAAAAGGACGGCCCGGTGTTCAAGATTCGCGCCGACCCGCGCATGACCCGCGTCGGTCGTGTCCTGCGAAAGCTAAGCATCGATGAACTGCCGCAGCTAATCAACGTCTTGTTTGGCGACATGAGCCTGGTTGGTCCGCGCCCGCTGCCGATGCGCGATGTACTGGGCCTCAACGTGGCTTGGCAGAAGCGAAGATTTAGCGTCAAGCCTGGACTGACGTGCTTGTGGCAGGTTTCGGGCCGCAGCAATCTTTCGTTTGAAGAGTGGATGCAACTCGATCTCGAATACATCGATCGGTGGTCGTTGGCGCTTGATTGCAAGATTCTGCTGCGCACGATTCCCGCGATCCTGTC
>JANMVC010000445.1:0-4296 GCA_031392315.1 Pyrinomonadaceae bacterium
TATAACGGCGCACTGGTTTTGGTTGGCATTCCCGGAGAGCCGACGGCGGTGCAGGCGCCATTGCTGGTGATGCGTCAGCGTAACTTGACTGGCTCTGCAATTGGCGGAATCCCGGAAACTCAGGAGATGCTGGATTACTGCGCGGCGAAGAACATCGTTTCAGACATCGAAATGATCTCGATAGACGACATTGCCGAAGCTTATCAACGCACCATCAAAGGCGATGTCCGGTACCGATTTGTCATCGATATTGCTTCGCTGGGAAACAAAGGCGTCAGCGTCGACTAGCACTGACTCGTGTTTCTTTGCGCGCACTCTGCGTCCTTTGCGGTTAAAGAAATACCCGAAACCGCAAGGGGCGCAAGCGTCGCAACTGAAGCTTCCTTATGCCTCATCCTGGAACTAAGCTATAATTCCCGCCGCACAGTTTCCAAAATCCCCGACAGGACCAACAAAGACTTGGGACAACCAAAAGAGTCAGATAGCAAGTACGCCGGGAAACGCCTTTTGATCGTTGATGACGATGCGGACATGCGTCATCTGTTGGCTGAATATTTTCGGCGGCTTGGTTTTCAGGTGGACGAGCGGGAAAGCGGAGCGGCCGCGCTCGAGCCGGCGATCACCGGAAGGTTTGATTGTTTCATCCTGGACGTGTCGATGCCTGGCATGACGGGGTTCGAATTGCTCAAGCGCATTCGTGATCGAGGCGTGCATACCCCCGCACTATTTTTGACCGCAGACGACGCGCTCGATTCCAAGGTGGCCGGTTTTGAGGCCGGCGGCGATGATTATCTGACCAAGCCGTTTAGTCCGCGCGAACTTGAATACCGCGTTGAAGCTCTCTTGAAACGATCGATCGGCCCGCCCGCCGCGACGGAGAGCGAACGCATCGAAGTTGGCGATTTGGTAATTGATAAGCGACGGCACGAAGTGATCAGGCACGGCTCACGCGTGGACCTGACGCCGCTCGAGTTTCAAATTCTTGAGTTGCTGGCATCAGAGCCCGGACGTGCGTGGTCGCGAAATGATTTGCTCGACATAGTTTGGAGCACGGAGTACGAAGGTTACCAGCGGAATATTGATCCGCACATCAACCGGCTACGAAAAAAGCTGGAAGTCGATCCGAAGGAGCCGCACTACGTGCTTACCGTGCGCGGCGTTGGGTACAAACTAAACGAGGTTCCCTGAGTAAAATTGCTGATGTCGCCCAAGTCTTCAGTAGCGATAAAATCCTTTCCCCCTTTCCCGTTCCAACCTCTGCGTCTGCTGCTTGCTCTGGCCTTAATGTTTGCATCATTGGCGTCAACGATTATGACTGCCGGTGGACAAACGCCAGGGCAGACGCTGATTTTCCCTACTTCGATTCAGTGGCCCAGGCAGCGGAGTGTTACGTGGTACCGGCTTCAGATTGGCGGCGACGAAACATTTCGAGATGTGTATGTGGACCGCAGAGTAGTGGGTGACCGATATCGGGTACGCGACCTTGAGCCGGGATACTACTATTGGCGCATCGCGCCGGCGGACACTCGGCTCGGGGAGTTTTCCAGACCGTTGAGGTTCTTTGTTCCGGGCGGTGTGGTGATGCCACGGCCGTTTCGGAGTTCATCTGCTGGGAAGCCCTGAGCGCAACACGCTTTTCGACGGCCCAAGACGCTGGTGAGTCAGAAGGAGTTTTGGAAAATATGCAAATGTGGATAGTGAGCACGTTGATCCTGGCCGTTTGGCTGGTGCTGAAATTTGTGATGCACAAAAGCGGCTACGTCCACATTTTGCTGGTGCTGGGGCTCTCGATTCTGGGTGTGCAGATCATCGCGTATCGTAAAACCCGATACCATGCGCTCGCGTCTCAAAGAGATGATTCCTAAGTAACAATCCGGCTTGTGCTCGGGGTGATTTGGCAACACTCATGGTGGTTTGCGGCATCAACGAATCAGGCTGAGGTCAAGGAATCTGGCGCTTTAATCCAAAGTTGTGAGGAGTTTTTCTTTTATGCGTTCGCGTTTTCAGTTAGCACGAATAACGGCCCTGTCGGGCCTGCTGGTGTTTGCAGTTTCAGTGATGACCGCTGCCAGCGTCTCCGCGCAAGGAGACGTGGCCAGGCGGACCATTGCCGTTACCTATCCGCTGGATGAGAGCATTGAGGTCAAATTTCGGGGAACTACCCTCTTGCCCCGCCTCAAAGGTGAGGCCAAGGTGAAACGCGCCGGTCGGCGCGGAACGCGGGTCGAGCTCGCCATCGACAATCTGCCACGCGCCAACGAACTCGGCGGCATCTACACAACCTTTGTGCTTTGGGCCATTGCGCCTGATGGTCGCGTAGACAATCTCGGTGAAATCAAAAGGGGCGGCAGCGCATATATCGCGTCGAAGCTTGATGTGACGACGCCGCTGCAAACGTTTGCGTTGATCGTTACCGCCGAGCCTCATTTCCTGATGAAAGTTCCAAGCCGGATGGTCGTGTTGGAAAACATTGCGCCGCAGCGGCCCGGCAAGAGTCAGGTACAGACAGTCAACGTTCAATACATCGGAAACTCAAGCGACTACTTCCGCGATCCGCGTGTGCCGGAAATCGCTTCCACAGATTACAAGGAAATTCCGGTCTCGCTGCTGGGCGCCACCAGTCTGTGAATCTTGCGCGCTTCGCTGGCGGCAAACAAGATGCGCCGCAGGAAATGCAAACTGCTGAAGACGATCTGCTGGCTGCGGAAAAGGCGTTGAGATTTGGCCAGTCAATGGCTGAGGTGGATGTGTTAGCGCGCAAAGCCACGTCCTCGGGCGCGCGCGCGGAAGAGATTGCTGTGTCTCGGCGCGCCACCCGTTTGCGGCGCGAGGACATCCAACGACGCGATGAAGCGTTGCAGACTGCGGAGAGGACAGCGGAGTCTGCCCAGCAGGAGATCGACCGTCTGCGTGGCGATCTCGATCGTGAGCAACGCGCGCGTGAGTTAGCCGAGAGAGATGCGGCGACGGCAAACGAGCAATTGCGCGAACAGCGGATCGAGGTTTCGCGCCTCCGCGAGGAATTACAATCCGTGCGCTCTGAAGGCGAGACCGCGAAAATCAACCTGGCCCGGCTGGAAGGCGCCAAGCGAGTGGAAGACGCGCGGCTGGACGCGGAACAGCGTGAGCAGCGCCGGCGAGCGGCCGAAGCGACGTTGAAACAAACGCTTGGTAAGTATGGAACGATCAAGGAGACGCCGAAGGGACTGCAGCTTCTCTTGCCGGAGGCGATTTGGCGTGGACCGCGCGCCGTCGATCTCGTGGCCGCGGCGGCTGCGAAACTCGAACCACTGGCGGCGCTGCTGGCCAGCAATCCTGACTATCAGGTTCTGATCGAAGTTTACACTGACGCCAGGGGCGACGAAGTTTCGCTACAGCAACTCACGCAGGAACGCGCGCGTCAGTTATCGGATCGTTTTCAAGCGGCAGGCGTTGATGCTGCGCGCATTCAGGCTAACGGCATGGGCGCGGCGAATCCTCTCGCAACCAACGCCACCATCGGGGGGCGCGCGCGAAACCGGCGGACGGAAATCACGCTGACAGTTGTCCCCTCGCGCAGCGCGTCGAGTCAGTAGCCAGTCGGCAGACGGCAGACGGCAGACGGCAGGGGCAGTCGGGATCGGAAGTCGGCAGGAGCGGTAGACAAGCACATCCGAGGGAATACGGCAAAGCATTTTTCATCTTCCATTTCACATCTCTCATTTCTCATTGGCGGAAGAACGAGGTCGCCATTGGAGAATAAATGAGCAATGACCAATGGAAAATGTAAAATGTTTTGCCTTGATCTGCCCCTGCCGGCTGCGCCTGCCGACTAATCCCCCGACAGCCTCCTTCTTAACCAATGTCCCCACTCGAAGTCTTACAGATCGTCGGTTACTCAATTGGCGCGGTGTTGCCGCTCTGGATGGCAGTACAACTTCTGTCCCGCCGCCGCAAGCTGAGTCCAATCGAGCGCGTCCTCTTTGTCCTGGCGCTCAGCATGTGCGGCTGGCACAGTATCAACCTCTTCATCACCCTCCACGGTCTCTTCGGGTTCGGACTTGACCGCGGAACCACGCTGCTCCGGAGTGCCGATACTGTTGCAGTCATCAGCATTACTTTTGCCTACTCGTTTCTGCTCCACGTCCACCTGCATCTGTGGGCCAACGCCGCAAACAGATCGCTGACCCGCTTCGAGAAATTCCGCCTCTACATCTCTTACGGGCCAACGCTATTCCTGCCAATCGCCATTTACAAAATATGGACGGGGCCGTATGAGCCGATGCTCAAGGCAGTCGCTTTTCTCGTGCTGCCGAT